>DATIDZ010000451.1:0-25388 GCA_035456045.1 Caldimonas sp. | reverse complement strand
CGATGCGTCGCCCGGCATGCCTCGCTTCCGCGCGGTGCGGAGCAACGAGGAGCTCGACGCCGCCCTGCGCACGGCGGGTCGGCCCGTCATGCTCGATTTCTACGCCGACTGGTGCGTCTCGTGCAAGGAGATGGAGCGCTTCACCTTCACCGATCCGGCGGTGCAGAAGAAGCTCGCCGGTGCGTTGCTGCTGAAGGCCGACGTCACCGCCAACAACGCCGACGACCGGGCGCTGCTGAAGCGCTTCAGCCTGTTCGGGCCGCCCGGGACGATCTTCTTCGACGCCGCCGGCAACGAGGTGCGCGCCGCCCGCCTGATCGGCTACCAGAACAGCCGCGGCTTCGTCGAGACCCTGAGCAAGGCAGGGCTCTGACCCGACGCGACCGCCTCGCGTGTTAAACTTCGCCTTCCAGTCGCGAGGTGGAGCAGTCTGGTAGCTCGTTGGGCTCATAACCCAAAGGTCGCAGGTTCAAATCCTGCCCTCGCAACCACCGAACACGAGGCTTCGCCTCCAGCAAAGCGCCCACTGCAGAGTGGGCGTTTTGCGTTGTGGCGCATTCGTCGATGTCGTTCGGCGGGCGCTCGCGCGCACCGCATGCAGCCGGACCGCTCTGGGGCCGAGCAGTTGACATTCCGCAAGGCGCCGGCTTGGGTCATCGCTGATGCTGCAGTCATGCTCAGGGAACACGTCGCCCCCGAAAGCGCCGCACTCACGCCGTCGCAGAGGCTGATGCTGGAGCAGGCGGACTTTTCCCTGGTGCTGGGCGGCCCCCTGTACCAGTTCTTCCGGCGCTCGCACCTGTCGGGCGACGCCTTCGAGATGGCGTCGCGGCGCATCTTCAGCCTCTCGCTGTTCGCTTGGCTTCCCCTGTTCCTGCTCTCGGCGATCAGCGGCGAGCTCTGGGGCGGCGCGACCGCGGTGCCGTTCCTGACCGACGTCGAGGTCCACGTCCGCCTCCTCGTCGCGATGCCGCTGCTGATCCTGGCCGAGCTCGTGGTGCATCGCCGGATGCGGCTCGTCGTGCGCCAGTTCCTCGACCGCCACCTCATCCCCGAGGACGCGCGGCAGCGGTTCGACGACGCCATCGCCGCGGTGATGCGACTTCGCAACTCGACCGTGATCGAGCTGATGCTGATCGCGCTCGTCTACGGCGTCGGGGTGTTCGTGATCTGGCGTCTGTACGCGGTGCTCGACCAGACCGCCTGGAACACCGTGCCGGCGGTCGGAAGTTCGCGCCTCTCGCCCGCGGGCCTGTGGTACACGTTCGTGAGCGTGCCGCTGTTCCAGTTCATGCTGCTGCGCTGTTACTTTCGTCTCTTCATCTGGGGACGCTTCCTCTGGCAGGTCTCGCGGATCGACATGAACCTCGTGCCCACGCACCCCGATCGCGTCGGCGGCCTGGGCTTCCTCTCGGCCACGGCCTTCGCCTTCGTGCCGCTGGCGCTCGCGCATGGCGCCGTGCTCTCGGGGATGATCGCCCACCGCATCCTGCACGTCGGCACCCCGCTCGTGGACTTCAAGGCGGAGATCGCCATCGTCGTCGTCTTCGTCCAGTGCCTGGTGTTCCTTCCCCTCCTGCTGCTCGCGCCGCAGCTCGCGCGGGCCAAGCGCAACGGCCTGCGCGAGTACGGCACCCTGGCGCAGCGCTACGTGCGCGAGTTCGACGCGAAGTGGCTGCGCGGCGGCGCTCCCCCGGCCGAGGGCCTGGTCGGCAGCGCCGACCTCCAGTCGCTCGCCGACCTGGGCAACAGCTTCGAGGTCGTCCGGACGATGCGCGCGGCCCTCATCACGCGCGATACCATCGTCCAGCTCGCCGTCGCCACGCTCATTCCGCTGGCGCCGCTCCTCCTCACGATCATGCCGCTCGAAGAGTTGCTGAAGAAGCTGTTCGGGATCCTGTTCTGATGCCCGGTGGCGACACCGTGCCTTCGCGAGAAGGCTTCACCGCCCGGCCATGACCGAGCGAGTTCTCGCGGAAACGCGCGCCTGGGTCGACCGCGCCGTCGTTGGCCTGCAGCTGTGCCCGTTCGCCAAGGCGCCGCAGGTGAAGGGGCAGGTGCGCTACGTCGCCAGCGACGCCGTCGACGCCGATGCGCTGCTGAGCGACCTCGTCGACGAGCTGAAGCTGCTCGCCGCCGAGCCGCCCGACCGCATCGAGACGACGCTGCTGGTTCATCCGCGCGTGTTCGCCGACTTCGAGGATCACAACGACTTTCTCGAGATCGCCGAGGCGGCGCTGGTCGCGCTCGACCTCGAGGGCGTGATCCAGATCGCCAGCTTCCATCCCGACTACCGCTTCGCCGACAGCGACCCCGACGACATCGCCAACGCGACGAACCGCTCGCCGCACCCGACGCTGCACCTCCTGCGCGAGGAGAGCATCGAGCGCGCGCTCGCGACCTTCGCCGACCCCGACTCCATATTCGAAGCGAACATCGCCACGATGCAACGCATCGGCGTCGCCGGCTGGGCCGCGCTCAGGCGCCAGTGCCGCGACGACGCCGAGCGCGACGGGTAGCGTCGTCTGGCGCCAGGCACGCCGGCGCTCAGCGAGGCGCCGGCGCGTCCCGCAACGGCTTGAGCTGACCGAGCAGCGTCGGGATCAGCTCGCTCACGGTCGGGTGGATGTGCACCGCGCGCTCGATCACCTTGTACGACGCGTCGGCAGCCATCACGTCGAGGATCGAGTGGACGATCTCGTCGCCTTCGATGCAGAGGAGCGACGCCCCGAGGATGCGCTCGCTCTCGGCGTCGACGAGCACCTTCATGAAGCCCTCGGTCTCGCCGCGCTCCTTGGCGCGGCCGACGCGCGTCATCGGCATCACGCCGACGAGCGCCGGCTTGCCGCGCGCCCGCACCTCGGCTTCGCTCATGCCGACGCGTCCGAGCGGCGGGTCGGTGAAGAGCGCATACGTGACGAGGCGATCGCTGACCTTGCGCTTGCCGCCCGCAAGCAGGTTGTCGGCGACGATCTGGTGGTCGTTGTACGAGGTGTGCGTGAACGCGCCGCGGCCGTTGGCGTCGCCGAGGGCCCAGATGCCGGGCACGCTCGTGCGCAGCTCGTCGTCGACGACGATGTAGCCGCGGGCGTCGGTCGCGACGGCGGCCTTGTCGAGGCCGAGGTCGTCGGTGTTCGGCTTCCTGCCGACGGCTGCGAGCAGATGGCTGCCTTCGACGACCTTCGCGCCGGCGTCCGCGCCGAGCACGACGCGGACGCCGCGACCGCCTTCGCGCGGCGACACCTTCGCGTGCTCAACCGCGAAGTGGAACTCGATGCCTTCGCGCTCGAGGATGGCCTGCACTTCGCGCGAGACCTCCGGGTCCTCGCGCGCGATCAGGCGGTCACCGTATTCGATCACCGTGACGCGCGCGCCGAAGCGGCGGTACATCTGCGCGAACTCGAGGCCGACGTAGCTGCCACCGGCGACCAGCAGGTGCTCGGGCAGCGTGTCGACCGCCATCATCGAGACGTTGGTGAGCACGGGCACGCTGGCGATGCCCTCCCACGTCGGCAGCACCGGCCGGCCGCCGACGTTGATGAAGATGCGCGGTGCCTCGAGCCGGGCGCCGTCGACCTCCACTGCGTTCGCCGCGACGAAGCGCGCGTGCCCCCACACCAGCGCCACGCCCGGCGTCGACGCCATCCATTTCGCCAGGCCCGCGATCGACTCGCCGACGACACGATCCTTGCGCGCCTTGACCGCCTTCATGTCGACGCTGACGGCGCCTTCGATTCGAACACCCCAATCGCCGGCACGGCGCGCGACGTGCGCGGCGCGCGCGCTGGCGACGAGCGTCTTGGTCGGGATGCAGCCGTCGTTGACGCACGTGCCGCCGAGGTGCTCGCGCTCGATGAGCGCCGTCCTCAGGCCGGCCCGGGCGAGCCTGACAGCCAGCGCCGGACCGGCCTGGCCGGCGCCGATCACGATCGCGTCGTACGAGGTGGCCATGAAGTCTCCTGGAGCGCGCGCACGTGCGGGGTCACCATCATCGTCGCTTCCGGGAAGCACGGACTTACGTCGGCCGCGTGACCGCGTCGCCCTCGCGGCGCGATGCGCTGGGCCAGAATCGCCGCCATGCTCGCAGCGACCGCCTCCCCGCGCAAGGCCGCCGCCTGGATGGCCGGCTGGCTGACGGCGATGCTGGTGATGGCGGTCGCCGGCCGCGAGGCGACGCGCACGCTGCACGTCTTCCAGATCATGGAGATGCGCTCGGTCCTCGGCTTCGTCCTGCTTTGGCCGCTGCTGCACGCGAGCGGCGGCCTCGCGGCGATGCGGACCCGCCGCCTCGGCCGCCACGTCGCGCGCAACGCAGTCCACTACGCCGCCCAGTTCGGCTGGTTCTTCGCGCTGACGATGATTCCGATCGCGCAGGTCGTCGCGATCGAATTCACGATGCCGAGCTGGACCGCGCTGCTCGCCGTCGCCTTCCTCGGCGAGCGGCTCGGCGCGGCGCGGGTCGTCGCGGTCGCGCTCGGCCTGGTCGGCGTCGCGGTGATCGTGCGGCCCGGCCTCGAGCACGTCGATCCGGGCCAGCTGATCGCGCTGGCGGCGGCGGTCGGATTCGCGATCTCGATCATCCTCGTCAAGTCGCTGACCGCGACCGATAGCGTCGTCGCGATCATCTTCTGGATGCTCGTCGTCCAGTCGCTGATCGGCATCGTGCCCGCGGCCGTCGTGTGGCGAACTCCGACGGCGGCGGTCTGGCCGTGGATCGGCGTGATCGCCCTGTGCGGCACCTACTCGCACTACTGCATGACGCAGGCGCTGCGCCATGCCGACGCGATGATGATCGTGCCGATGGACTTCCTGCGCGTGCCGCTCACCGCAGTCGCCGGCTGGCTCGTCTACGACGAGCGCATCGATCTGTTCACCGTCGTCGGCGCCGGACTGATCCTGGTCGCCAACCTCCTCAACCTGCGCCGATCGATCCCGGCGTCGAAGGACCCGCGGATGGCCACCTCTTCATGAGCGCGATCCCGTTCGCCGACGCGCCGGCCGCCGCGCCCCACGCGCCGCGCTGGCGCTGGCTGCCGGCGCCCGGCACGTGGAAGTACCACGCGCTGCTGCTCGCGCTCGGCATCCTCGTCCTCGGTCCGCTCGGCGGACTGACGGCGTCGTACATGAACTTCTCGATCGGCTTCTTCGTCGGCGGCCAGGTGCTCGCGGGCCTGCTCGGCTCGACCGTCACCTACGGCTACGGCGTCGAGGGCAAGCACGGCGCGAACTACATCCAGACCGCGGCCGCCTCGGTCGCGGGAATGAGCGCGATGGGCGTGCTGATCCAGGCGATGGTCTGGCTCGGCCTGCCGCAGCCGCCGATGTGGCAGCTCGTGCTCTACATGCTCACGATCGGCATGTTCGGCGCGGGCATCGGCATGCTCTACACGCCGATCCTGGTCGACCGCATGAAGCTCGTCTTTCCGTCGGGCCTCGCCGTCGCCAACATCCTGCGCGCGCTCACCGACCCGGTGCTCCTGCGTCGCTCGGTGGCGCTCCTCGGCAGCGGGGTCGCGAGCGGCCTGGTCGGCGGCATCGCCGCCGCCAAGGTCGCGCTCCTCGGCACGATCGAGCTCTCGACGTCGACCTTCGGCGCCGGCATGGTGGTCGGCGCGCGCATCGGCCTGGCGGCCGTGACGGGCGGCGTCATCGGCCTCCTGCTGAAGCCGCACTTCGTGTCGATCGGCTGGCTGCAGGCGGGCGATCCGCCGCGCAAGATCATGTTCCTCATCGCGCTCGGCTGGATCATGGGCGCGGCGATCGTCGACATGTCGCTGATCGGCTTGCGCGCGGTCAGGCGCTGGCGCGAGACCGCGGCGACACCGGAGGCGAGGGCCGCCGACGTCGAGGTCCAGGGCTGGCGCCGCGTCCACACCGTGCGCCTCGTGGTCTGGTCGATCTGCTGGGGAGCGGCGGTCGTCGCGGTCGGCCACCTCGTGCTGCACCAGCCGGTGCTCTACCTCGTCGTCGCCCTGTTCCTCGTCTGCGTCTTCGCGCTCGTCAACGGCATCTCGCTCGGCATCAGCGACTCGAACCCGATCTCCTCGGCGTTCGTCGTCTCGATCGTGATCCTCGCGGCGATCGGCCTGAAGGACCCGGCCGTCGGCCTGATGGCCGGCACCGTCCTGCTCGTCTCGACCAGCGTCGCCTGCGACATGCAGCAGGACCGCTCGACCGGCGCGCGGCTCGGCACCAATCGCGTCATGCAGTTCCGCTACCAGGCGGCCGGCATCTTCGTCGGAGCGCTGCTCGCGGTCGGCTTCGCGCGCCTCTTCATGGCCGCGTATCCGGTGCTGCTCCTCGACCAGACGGTGATGAGCGAAGGCCAGCAGCCGGCGCAATGGAATGCGGCGATGACCTTCAAGTTCGTCGGCATCCTGAAGAGCCTCACCGACGACAAGCCGTACCAGCGCACCGCCATCTGGATCGGCGTCGGCACGGGGCTCCTGATCGAGCTCGTCCGCAAGCTCTGGTTCGCAAGCGAGCGCTGGCAGCGCTACAAGAAGACGCGCTCCGGCGGCGCAGTCGACTTCGTCCTCGACTCGACCGTGCTCTCGTCGCCGTACGCGATGTCGTTCGGCGGATTCGTCAACCTCGCGACCTCGCTCTGGCTCGGCGCCGGCGGCGTCCTGGCGAGCTTCCTCGACGCACGCGCCGCACGAGACCGCAAGTGCGCGGCGCCCGGCGACGACGGCGAGCTGCCGTCGGACATGACGAGCACGTCGCTCTTCGGCGGCGGCCTCATCGCCGGCGACGCGCTCGCCGCCTTGGGGTTGGGTCTGATCGCTCTCGGGGCCCTGGTCGTCGGTTGATCGAGGGGGACGGGGCGTCCGTGGGCGCTAGGCGGCTGCGAACGCGACCGTGACGCTGGTCCCGCCCCAGGCGCTGTCGCCGAGCGCGACGCTCGCCTGGTGAAGCACCGCGATCTCGTCAACGATCGCCAGGCCGAGCCCGCTGCCGTCGCCGCGCGCGCTCCGGCCCCTGACGAAGCGCTCGAACACCGCCTCGCGCTCGTCTTCGGCGATCCCCGGCCCCGAGTCTGAAACCCGGATCGTCGCTGGATGACCCTGTACCTCGACCAGGATGCGTCCGCCCGCCGGCGTGTAGCTGAGGGCGTTGTCGAGCAGGTTGGCGAGAAGCTCGGCGATCAGGTCGGGAACGACCCGCGCTGAGACCGGCCGGTCGATCGCGACCAGCTCGAGGTCGACGTTCTTCGCCAGCGCGCGGTCCGCACAGGCCGCGCCGACATCTTCGGCGATGGAGACGAGGTCGAAGTCGACGAAGTTCATGTCGCCGCGGTGCTCTGAGTCGATCCTGCCGAGCGCAAGCAGTTGCTGCACGATGCGCGCGGTTCGCTCGGTGGCCTGCCTGAGCTCGCCGATGACGGCGCGTGCCTCTGCGAGGTCGCCGGCCTTCGCCGCCCGCGCCAGTCCGAGCTGCAGTCCGGCCAAGGGCGTGCGCAACTGATGCGCGGCCACGGCGGCGAACTGACGTTCCCGGGCCAGCAGGGCGCGGATCCGGCCCAGCAGGCCGTTCAGCGCGGCAGTGAACGGCAGCAGCTCGCGCGGCACGCCGTCGTCGCCGACCGGCTGGAGCGAGACCGGCGAAGGATCTTTCCAGCGCGAGGCGATGACTTGCAGCGGGCGAACGGCACCGCGCACCGCGAGCACGATCGACAGCCCGGCGGCGACGATCAATGCAAGCATCGGCCACATCACCGCGACGAGCTCCTGCCCCGAGTGCTCGCGCTTCGAGCCGGTCTCCGCAACGAGCACGGTGACCTCTGTCGCGTCGCCTCGGTCAAGCGTCACGCGCGCGACGCGGACGGGCTGGCCGTCGAAGATCGAGTCATAGGCGGCGCCGCGGGCGAGGCGGACCTCGTTCGCGCCGGCGCGGGGAATGCCGGCGCTGCCAGCGATCAGCCGTCCGCCCTGCTCGACACCGAAATAGATGCGGTCGCTGTCGTCGAAGAGCAGGATCGACTCGGCGATCGGCGGCAGATCGAGCGCTGCGGCGCCCTGCTCGAAACGGACTTGCGCCGCCACCGAGCGCGCGGCGTCGACGAGCCAGCGATCGTAGACGCGTGCGGTGAGTTGCTGTGCCGTGTAGGCGCCGAACCCTGCAGCGGCGGCGACGATGACCAGCAGCGGCAGCATCAGCCGCAGCAGCAGATCGACCTTGAGCGAACGCGCGCGTCGAGGGCCCGCCATCAGGCGTCCTTCTCGACGCCGACCTCGAGGACATAGCCGAAGCCGCGCAGCGTTCGGATCGTCGCGCTCGATCCCGCGAGCTTGCGACGCAGCCGCGAGACGTACACCTCGGCGGCGCTGTCGGCGAGATTGAGATTGCGCTCGGCGAGCGAGTCGACCAGCCATCGCTTGGGCAGGAGGCGCGGCGCGCGGCCGAGCAGCAGCCCCAGCACCTCGAACTCGCGCGGCATCAGCTCCAGGGCTCGCCCGTCGACGAAGGCGAGCCCCTGGTCGCCGAGCCAGGTGATGCGGCCGTAGCGCAGGTGCTCGCCGCGAGACACCTGGCCGCGACGCTGCACTGCCTCGATTCGCGCATCCAGCTCGTCGGGGTCGAAGGGTTTGACCAGGTAGTCGTCGGCACCGCTGTGCAGACCGCGGACACGATCGGCAATGCGGTCGCGCGCCGTCAGCATGATCACCGGGATCCTGCTGTCGCCGCGGCGCCAGCGCGTCAACCATTCCACGCCGTCGCCGTCAGGCAGGCCGAGGTCGAGAACGATCAGGTCGTAGGGAAGGTCGCCCGCCTTGCCCGCGAGGGCCTCCTCGGCGGCGAGGAGCGTCGTGCGCGCTTGCGCCGTCCAGCCGCGCGAGCACCAGCGCAGGAGCAGCTCGCGCGCAATGACGACGTCGTCCTCGACCAGCAGCAAACGCACGACTGCACTGTAAGGCGCCGACGGGGCGTCGCGATGGGCTGCCCGGGCCGCACCACCCACTGACAGGTTCCTGCAAGGTTCTAAAGCTAGCCTCGCGGCGCACTCCTCCGACCCCTCATGAACGACCGAACCCTGGTGCGAGGCCTGTTCCTCGTCGCCATCTCCCTGGCCTTCGGTCTGCAGTCGCTGCGCTACCCGTTCGGCACTTTCAGCCACGCCGGCGCGGGCCTCTTCCCCACGCTGGTCAGCGGCCTGCTGCTCCTGATCGGCCTGGCCACCGTGGTGCGCGCGCGCTTCGAGAAGGCGGTGCCGCTCGACTTCAACCCGAAGAACATCGCGATCATCTTGGCGAGCCTGTGCGGATTCGCCGTGATCTCGACCTACGTCAACATGATCGCCGGGATCGCCTTCATGGTGTTCTTCTCTTCGATGGCCGGCACGTCGTATTCGCTCGCGCGCTGCCTGAAGGTCACGGCGGGCCTGATCGCCGTGGCCTTCGCGTTCCAGAAGCTGCTCGGCTTCAATCTGCCGCTCTACTGATGGGCGTCCTCCACAACCTAGCGTTCGGCTTCGAGCACGCGCTGACCTGGCAGAACCTCCTTTTCTGCGCCGTCGGCTGCACGGTGGGAACGCTCGTCGGCTTGCTGCCCGGGCTCGGCCCGCTGGCCACGATCAGCATCCTGCTGCCGCTGACCTACTCGATCCCGACGACGGGCGCGCTGATCATGCTGGCGGGCATCTACTACGGCGCCCAGTACGGCGACAGCGTCAGCGCGATCACCATGAAGATTCCGCACGCGAGCAGCATCGTCGCCTGCATCGACGGCTATCAGATGACGCTCCAGGGCAGGACCGGCCTGGCCTTGTTCACCGCAGGGGTCTCGAGCTTCATCGGTGGAACCGTGGCGATCGTCGTGCTTTCGTTCTTTGCCCCGATGCTCGGCGAGGTGGCTTTCCTGTTCGGACCCGCCGACTACTGCGCCCTGATGCTCGTCGGCTTCGTGTGCGTGAGCTTCGTCACCACCGGCAGCCTGCTCAACGGGATGTCGATGTGCCTGATCGGCGTGCTCCTCGGCCAGATCGGCACCGACGTGACCAGCGGCATGCAGCGGTTCACGATGAACCTCGACTTCCTCGCCGACGGCATCGGCCTGGTGAGCATCGCGCTCGGCTGCTTCGGCATCGCCGAGATCACCAAGAACCTCGACAACCGCGACGAGCGCACGCCCTTCAACGGAAAGATCAACCTCATACCGACCTGGCCCGAGTTCAAGCGCATCATTCCCAGCGCATTGCGAGGTAGCGCGATCGGCTCTTTCCTCGGCATCCTGCCGGGTGGCGGCCCGGTGATCGCCCAGTTCGCGGCCTACGCCGTCGACAAGAAGTTCAGCAAGTACAAGCACGAGATCGGCTCCGGCGCGATCGAGGGAGTGGCCGGGCAGGCGGCCGCCGACGAGGCGGCGGCGCGCACCAGCTTCATCCCGCTCATGAGCATCGGCATTCCCGAGAATGCGGTCATGGCGCTGATGATGGCCGCGTTCATCATCAAGGGCATCCAGCCCGGACCGAACATGATCGCGGGCCACCCCGACCTGTTCTGGGGCTTGGTGGCGAGCATGTGGATCGGCAACTGCTTCCTGCTCATCCTGAACGTGCCGATGGTGCGCTACTGGCTGTCGGTGTTCAAGATTCCGTACGCCGTCCTCTTCCCGTCGATCCTCTTCTTCTGCTGCATCGGCACCTTCAGCGTCAACAACAACCTGAGCGACATCTACACCACCGCCACCTTCGGCTTCATCGGATACATGTTCCTGCGCCTCGATCTCGATGCCGCTCCGCTAATGCTGGGCTTCATCCTCGGGCCGATGCTCGAGGAAAACTTCCGGCGCGCCCTGCTCATCAGTCGCGGCAGCTTCTCGGCGTTCTTCCTCCGACCCATCAGCGGCACCTTGCTCGCCCTGATCGGAATCTTCATCGCCTGGCAGATCGCGGCCTTCTTCCTGACGCTGAGGCGCCCCGGCGCGGACCCGAGCCTCGTGCCGCCCGCCGCGCAGCCGGCGGAATAGCGCCGGCGAGCACCCTCAGGGCGTCTCCGGCCAGATCGCCTTCAGCAGCTGCGCAAGCCTCGCGCCGGCGGCGGCGAGCTGAGCCGTCTTCAGGGAGTCGGCGCGCGTGCGATAGGCGTTCGTGTGCGTGCCGGTGACCGTCCAGAGCGGCTTGCTGCCGGCGGGACTCTTCGACGCGAAGCGAAGGCCGGTGAACGCGGCGCGACCCCCGTGGACGGTCTCGCTCGCCCACTGTGTCGGCCACGTCGACACGGCGCCCGACGTTCCGGCGATGGTGCGCGACCGCGCCACGAGGTTGTCGAAGGCAGTCGCGCCGACGAGGAGCTTCGCCGGGATCTCGTCCCATTCGTGATGCAGCTTTTGCGCTCCGTCGACAATCGAGTTGCCACCGGTCGTGTCGTTTTCGGCGTGCCGGCCGATCGCGTCCGGGTCCACCGTCTTGCCGTTCCGGTCGAGGTAGACCGCCACGACATGCAGCGGCTGATGAATATCGCCGACGTAATGGGTGAGGATCAGCGGCGCCTCCTCCTTGCCGGCGATGTCGAACGGGGCCGACGGCGGTCTGCCCTGCAACACCTCGATCGCCGCCAGCACCGCATGGACGATGTCATGGTCGTTGGCTCCCGCCTCGCCGGCGCCGTAGCGATCGCGACGGTTGGAGATGTCGGCGTAGTGGTACTGATGGTGGCATTTCTCCGAGTCGTGCGCCGTCCCGCATTGCTTCCAGTTGCGCGCGACGAAGCTTTCGAAGATGGGCTTCCAACGAGGCGTGTCGAATGGCGTGCATTCCGGAAAGGCGGCGGGATTTGCGTGATACGTGAACGTCACGTCGTCGCTCGACGTCACTCCCTTCGCGCAATCCGCCCACACCGACGCCTGCTGCAGGCTGACAGGACCGAGGATCGACTTGACCTGGGCCGCCGCGGCGCTGCCCTTGAGCAGCTCGTCGGCGATGGCGCCGACGGACTGGTGTCCGCCGGGCCCCCACGCGCTGACGGCGACGGGCGCGAACGCCAGGGCAAGCGCTGGCGCCCAGCGATTCGCCGCCCTCGGACCGGCGTGCGCAGCGCCGCCTCGGAAGAAGTTGCGGTGCGTCATGAGCGCGGGCCTCGGACAAGATGGCGAAGCGACCGCCGAGGGTCGCTTCGCCGCCCCACGGGCTAGCTGAGCGCTTTCAACAGCTTGCTGCCCACGGGCGAGCCCCAGCCGGTGCACGGGTCCCACCCCGCGGTCGCCGAGTAGCTGCCGTTGTTGCCGTTGACGATGTCGCGGAATGCACCCTTGCCGACCACCGAGCCGTAGAGCAGCGGATTCAGGTAGCCGACCGGCTTGCCCAGCTTCTGGTTCATGAGCGCGACCAGGCCGGCCCAGAGCGGCGCGACCGCGCTCGTGCCGCCGATCACCAGCGACTTGCCGTCGACGCGGACGCGGTAGCCGCTGTTCGGGTCGGCGTCGCCGGCGACATCGGGAACGCCGCGGCCGGCTTTGCTTCCGCCGGCGACGACCGGGACCTTGGCGTTCTTCTGGTACGCGGGCAGCGCGAAGAAGCCGCTCACGCCGCCTCCCGTCGCGCTGCTCTTGGCGTTCTCGTTCCAGACGACTTCGCTGCCGATGGTCGTCCCCGACACGGTGAGCTTGGTGCCGCCGCAGCCGAGCGCGAACGGACTCGACGCCGGAAAGTCGACGTGCGGCTTGCCGTCCGTGACGCCGTCGGCCGAGCCGTTGTCGCCGGCCGCGCAGCAGATCGTGACGCCGAGGCTGGCCGCCGCCTGGAACGCCTGGTCGAACTGCGTCATCGCCTGCGCGGTCCAGTTCGTCTCGGCCGATCCCCAGCTGATCGAAATGACCGACGGCTTGTTGACCTCGTCGTGGACGGCGGTGGTGATCGCGTCGAGAAAGCCCTGGCTCGTGTTCGGCGCGAAATAGACGGCGATGGTCGCCTTGGGCGCGATCGCCGCCGCGACCTCGATGTCGAGCATCACCTCGCCGTCGGCGCTGTTGGCGTTGGTCGGATGGTTGCGGCCGCCGTCGACGCTGATCGCCTTGACGTCGGGAACCGGCAGCTTCAGGCCGCTGAAATAGGCGCTGATGTCGGCAGGCTTGAAGCCGCCGCCGAGCTCGATGATGGCGATGCACTGGCCGCTGCCGTCGACACCGGTCGGGAAGTCGTAGAGCGCCGCCAGCTGCGGCGGCGTGAACGATGCGCCGGGCGCGCGCGCGACCGCGGATTCGTCGACGCCGAGGACCTGGAAGTGCGGGCTCGCCTGCGGCCGGTTGTCGAGGCCGAACACGCCCTCGATCACGCCCTCCAGGTGAACCGGGACGCTGAGGGATCCGGTGCGGCCGCGGTAGGTGCCGCCGTCGTGCTCGAACTGCTCCAGCGTCGTCCCGAAGGCATCGCTCAGCGCCGCGGCGGTGCCGGAGAGGACGACCGTCCGGCGTGCTGCGCTCGCTTCGACGACGGCCAGCCCGTGCGCCTTGGCGAAGTCCTCGACCTTCGCGATGTCCGCGGCGGCGGCGCCGTGTTGCTTCGCGAAATCGTCGCGGCTCAGGTAGTGGCGCTGCGCCGGCGGCTTGTCGGCGAGCGCCCCGCTGTCGGCGAGATCCCTTCGTCCCGAACCCGGACGAATGAGCACCGAGACTTCGATGCGCTCGCCGGGCATGACCTTGCCCGTCGCTCGCGCGCCCGCGATGGGTGCGCGCTCGCTGCCCGGGATGGTGTGTCGATTGGAGGTGGTTGCCATGTGTCTCTCCAAGGCTCACGGAGTCGACTGGGCCCGCGACTCCACGGGGCTTGCTGCTGCTCTCGATCGGGACGAATCGAAGGGATTAGCCTACGAGGTCAAGCTTGCAAGAAGCTGTCACTGTGAGACCGGGCGCGATGCCGAGAGGCGGTCGGGGTCGCGGACTCCCATCGCGGCCACGGCGTCGTCGGCAGAGCTCCGCACCCTGCGCTATTGCTGAGTGGTCGATCGGACGACGCGCGCGCGCGGCGACTTCAAGGTCAGGCTCAACGGCCCATGCGCGCTTGGTAGGCCGCCAGCCAGCGATCGTTGAGCGTCGGGTTGCTCTCTTTCGAGTCGGGTGCGCTGAAGATCACCTGCAGGGTGTTGTCGGTCTGGGGCCGCAGGTCGATGTTCACCGCCGCACCTGCCTTGGTTCCCGTGATGCGGCCGTTGGCGCGGTCGGCGTTCGTGATCTGCACGCCGACATCGGCGGCTGCGCCGAGCGCGGCGTCCCACGACCGATCGAAGCTCGGTGGACTCGCGACCGTGGTCGTGGCCGGATAGACATACGGGTACGGTGCGACGACGCAGCCTGCGCCGAGCGCCGAAGCGACGAGGATCGAGAGGCACAGGCGTCGGTTCATGGCAAGGTCCTTGAAAGGCCTCGGAATCGTAGCGCTTCCTCGCGGCACGACGTCGAACAGCGGCGCGCGGCGCCATCGGGTAAGGTTGCGCCGCAGCGGCCGAAAGGAGTGACAGGTGCCATGGCGGAGGTCTTCGTCTCCTACAGCCATCGCGACGTGGACGCCGTCGCCCGGATCGCCACCGAGCTCGAGAAGCGCGGGCACGGCGTCTGGTGGGACCGGCGGCTGCAGGGCGGCCAGGACTTCGGCGCCGTGATCGAGTCAGCCCTTCGCGATGCCAAGTGCGCCGTCGTCGCCTGGTCCGGGACGTCGCGCCGATCGCTCTGGGTGCGGGCCGAAGCCACGCTTGCGCTCGAGTTCGACAAGCTCGTGCAGCTGTCGCTCGACGACGCCAGGCCACCGCTGCCGTTCACCATGCTGCACCTGCTCGACTTCTCGCGATGGCGCGGCGGCGTTGCCGACCCGCCCTTCGTTCAGCTCGAGCAGGCGGTGGCGAGCGTGGTGCAAGGCGGCGGCTCGCCCGATGCGCCCGCCGCGCGCGCCGAGCCGCGGCTGGGCGGGCTGGGGCGGACCGCGGCGGTCGGCGCGGCGTCGCTCGCCCTGGTGATCCTCGCCGCCGGCCTGGTCGGGCTCACCGCGACCGGCGCCTTCACCTCGGGCGCCTTCGGCATCGTCTCGAGCGCGATGCTGCTCGTGGCCATCCTCGCGTTCGGCTACATGCTCACGAGCATCGTGACCACCTACCTCGCGAGTCGCACGTGAACGCAGAGCACTCCATCCGCACGTTCGTTCGCAATGCCTGGGTGCTGCTCGGCTTCCAGCTCCTCGCCGCAGCGGCGGCGCTCATCGTGACGGCCTGGGCGACGCTGCAGGTGCGGCCGTTGCTCGCCGAGCGCGAGCAGCTCGCGAGCGAGATCGCCAGCGGCAAGGAGCAGCTCGCCGCGCTCCAGGCCGAGGAGGAGCGTGCCCGCAGCGAGATCGCGGCGCTGCAGGCGCAGGCGGCCAGCGCGCGCGCCGAGCTCCAGGGGGCGCGCGCGGCGACGCCGGTGCTGACCGCGGCGATCGACTCGTTCCACCGCAAGGATTACGCCGCGGCGATCGCCAAGTACGACCAGGCGCTCGAGCTCAATCCGGGCGATGCCTACGTCTACAACCTAAAGAGCTACAGCCAGTACAAGGCCGGCGACGTCGACAGCGCGATCGACACCTTGTCGCGCTCGCTCGAGATGAACCCGGCGTACGACTGGGGCTACTTCGACCTGGCGCGATATCAATGCGCCGCGCGTGCGTACGACGACGCGCTCGAGACGATCGCGAGAGCGCTCGCGGCTCGCGGCGAGCCGATCCGGCGCGGCGCCGCCTTCTTCCTCGCCAACGACGGCGAGTTCGTTCGCGTCTGCCGGCCCATCGTCGCCGATCTCCGCGCGCTCACCGGCTCGTGAACCGCGCATGACTCGCCTACGCAGGCTGCCGCGATTCGCGACCGTCATCGTCCTCGCCGCCGTCGCCGTCGCCGTCGCCTCGCCGGCACGCGCCGACAGCGTCAACACGCGCGAGCGCCAGGTGCGGGAAGTCGCGAGAGGCGTCTACACGATCCGCCACGCCGACCCGACCGACGACTTCCCCGACGGCAACACGACGGTCGTGATCGGCGAGCGCGAGGTGCTCGTCGTCGACACGTGCTACCTGCCGTCGAGCGCCGACGCCGACATCGCGCTCATCCGCGGCTGGACCGACAAGCCCGTGCGCTGGGTCCTCAACACGCACTGGCACAACGACCACGTCGGCGGCAACCATCGCTATCGGCAGGCGTGGCCCGGCGCCGAGGTCGTCGGCCACGAGGAAACGCGCCGCATGGTCGCGGGCCGCGTGCCGTCGTACGTGCGCCGCTTCACCGCCGCCGACTCGACCTTCGCCAGGCAGCGCGAGGCGTTGCGCACGGGCGCCGAGACCGGCGTCGACGACAAGGGCAACCCGGTCGATGTCGCGGGCCGGGCCGCGGCGGCCGCATCGCTGGCCAAGCTCGAAGCGGCGCGGCGCGAATTCAGCACCATGGTCGTCGAGGCGCCGACGGTCACGTTCGAGTCCGCGCTGCGCATCGACCTCGGCGGCCGCGTCGTCGAGCTCAAGCACCTCGGCCGCGGCAACACCGGCGGCGACGTCGTCGCCTGGCTGCCGGCCGAGCGCATCCTCGTCGCCGGCGACCTCGTCGACCATCCCGTGCCCTATGCATTCGGCGGGTATCCCGGCGAATGGGTCGGCACGCTGGAGCGTCTCGCCGCGCTCGATCCGCTGCTCGTCGTGCCGGGACACGGCGAGATGCTGCGCGGCAAGGGCTACATCGAGCGCGTCGCGGCGCTGATCCGGGGCCTTCGCCAGCAGGTCAACGACCTGCTCGAGAAGAACGGCGGCGGCTTCGCGCTCGACGAGGTTCAGAAGGCGATCGATCTCAGCGCGGCGCGGCGCGAATTCGCCGGCGACGACGCCGACAACGGCGAGTTCTTCGACGCCTCGATGGCGAGCCTGATCCGCACCCTGCACGCGGAGCTGCGGGCCCGCTGAGCCGTCAGCGCTTCGCGGCTGCCGCGGGGGGCGGCGCGCTCGCCGCGGGAGGGCCCGCGCTCGCCACCGGAACGTGCGCGGCGTAGTAAGCCAGCAGGTCGAGATCCTCGACCGGAACCTGGCTGACGGCTTCGATCATCGCCTGCGTGTAGCCGGGCCGCTGCCCCGACTTGAAGCCGCGGAGGCTGTCGCGCAGGTACTCCTCGCGCTGCCCGCCGATGCGCGGCACCTGCTGGCCGCCGCTCAGGTCTTCTCCATGGCAGAAGGCGCACTTGTGCTGGCGCGCCAGCTCGCGGCCCTTGCTCATCCGCGCCGGATCGGGCGGCGTCGCGGCAGGCGCCGGGGCGACCGGGGGCAACGCATCGATGACGGCGGCGAAGCCGCGCATGTCGTCGTCCTTCAGCGTCTTGGCCACCGCCGTCATCGCCTCGTTGCTGCGCCGTCCTTCGCGAAAGAGGAAGAGCTGCGTGATTGCGTAGAAGCCGTGCTGGCCGGCGAGGACCGGCGTGCCCGGCGTCTCGCTGCGGCCGTTCGCGCCGTGACAGGCCGCGCAGAGCGACGCGAAGCGCTGGGCATACGCGCTCGCGCCCGCCTCGGTCGGCGACGACGCGGCCGGGCGTTGCGACGCAGGTTTCGCGGCGCGCGCGGCGGCGGGCTTGGCGCCGGTCGCCGGCGACCCGCTCGACTGCGCGGCGGCGCCGCCCGCGAGCAGCGCATACGCCATGCCGGCCGCGGCGGCCCAGCGCCGCCGCCGCTGCATCACGCGCCTCGTGCGATCGCGATGCGCCGCCAACCCGCCGTCACTTGCCGTAGCTGATGCGATAGATCGCTCCGGCATGGTCGTCGCTGACGAGCAGCGAACCGTCCTTCATGACGTGGAAGTCGACCGGTCGGCCCAGGTAATTGTTGTTCTCGACGAAGCCGGTCATGAACGTCTCGACCTTCGCGCCGCCCTTGCCGTCGGGCCACGCGACCGAGACGTCGTTGTACTTCTTCGTCCGGTTCCACGGGCCGTGACGGGCGATGAACATCGCGCCCTGGTACTTCGCCGGGAACATCTTGCCGGTGTAGAACTTCAGGCCGAGCGAGCCCGCGTGCGGGCCGAGCAGCGCCGCCGGCTTGACGTAGTCGTCGCACGACTTGCCCCAGCCGAACTCCGGATCGGGCAGGTTGCCCTGATGGCAGTAGGGGTAGCCGAAGTGCTGGCCGAGCTTCTTCATGTCGAGGTGGTTCAGCTCGTCGTTCGGGATCTCTTCGCTGAGCCAGTCGCGTCCGTTGTCGGTGAACCAGAGGTCGCCGGTCTTCGGATCGAAGTCGAAGCCCACGGTGTTGCGCACACCGGCCGCGAGCGTCTCGACGCCGGTGCCGTCGAGGTTCATCCGGTAAATCTTCGCGTACTCGCCCGGATCACAGATGTTGCAGGGCGCACCGATGTTGAAGTAGAGCTTGTCGTCCTTGATCCGGAAGTACTTCCAGCTGTGGTCGCCGCCGCCCGGCAGCTTGTCGTAGATCACCTTCGGCTCGCCGGGGTTGTCGAGCTTGTCCTCGATGTTGTCGTAGCGGTAGATCTTGGTGTTGGTGCCGACGTACAGGTTGCCCTTGCTATCGAGCGCGATGCCGGTCGCCATGGGCAACTTGTCGATGATCACCTTCGGCTCGCGCTTGCCGGGCGGAAACGCGTACACCTTGTTGGCGACGAAGAGGGTGCTGACGAAGATCGTGCCCTTCGGGCCTTCGCGGATCTCGCGCGCGTCGAGCACGCCCGAGGCCCAGGTCTCGACCTTGAAGCCGGGCGGCAGCTTCAGCTTCTTGGTCGGCAGCTGGTCGGCCGCCGTCGGGATCGGAAACGCCGGCACCGGCGCCATCTTCATGGCGGTGTCGGTCTTCGGCCGGCCCTTGGCCCAGCCCGGCTCTTCGGCCGGTGCCTGCTGGGCGGCCGCGACGCCGGCGGCACAGAGCGTGGCGAGCGCGACCATCGCGCGAATCTGAAGCATGCTTGTCTCCTTGTGTGGGCGGTCGCGGGATGGCGAGGCGCCGAACCATTTTGACAAGGCGGTTCACGTCCTGCAATGGCACGCAACAGTCGCTTGCAAAGTGCGCGCATGGCTGGAACGTCGACGGCGGCGTTGGACGGCGGCATTGAAGCGCGCGAGCGCAGTCCCACATGGTCGCGATGCGCCTGCAGGCGATCTCGCTCCTCTTTCACGCCTACGTCGGCTGGCGCCTCGTGCCCGCGCTCAACTCGGTCGCCGGTGGCATCGCGCTCGCCGTGCTGCTCCTCGTCTCGGCATTGACGCTGCCTCATGGGCTCGGCGCGCGCCGCGGCGGTCGCGGCCGCGCTGGCGCAGCGCTCGCCTGGATCGGCCTGGTCTGCATGGGCCTGTTCTCGTCGCTGTTCGTCCTCAGCGCGCTGCGCGACGTGGCGTTGCTGCTCGCCGCGAGCGTCGCGGCGCTGTGGCCCGGCGCCGTCGTGCCGGCGTCGCTGGTCACGCCGTCGGCGCGCGCGGTGGCCATTGCAGCCGTCTGCGTCACGCTCTGGGGCTTTGCCAACGCCCGCCGCGTCGCCCGCGTCGTCCGCGTCGACGTGCCGATCGCCGGCTTGCCGGCAGCGCTCGACGGCTTCACGATCGCCCAGGTCAGCGACGTTCACGTCGGGCCGACGATCAAGCGGCCGTACGTCGAGGCGATCGTCGCCGCCGTCAATCGGCTCGACGTCGATCTCGTCGCCGTCACGGGCGACCTGGTCGACGGCTCGGTCCATGATCTCGCGGAGCACGTCGCGCCGCTCGCCGGCCTGCGCGCGAGGGACGGCGTGTTCTTCGTCACCGGCAACCACGAGTACTACTCCGGCGCCGCGGCCTGGGTTCGCGAGCTGCGCCGGCTCGGCCTGACGGTCCTCATGAACGAGCACGCCGTCGTGCGGCGGGGCGACGCTCGGCTGGTCGTCGCCGGCGTCACCGATTTCAGCGCCGCCCACTTCAATCCGGCTGAAGCCAGCGATCCCGCGGCAGCGCTCGCGGGCAGTCCGGCCGGTGCCGTTCGCGTGCTGCTCGCGCATCAGCCGCGCAGCGCTGCCGCCGGCGAGGCCGCCGGATTCCATCTCCAGCTGTCCGGACACACCCACGGCGGCCAGTTCCTGCCCTGGAACTTCCTGGTCCGGCTGCAGCAGCCGTTCACCGCCGGACTGCACCGGTGGCGGGACATGTGGGTGTACACCAGCCGCGGGACCGGCTACTGGGGACCGCCCAAGCGCTTCGGCGCGCCGTCCGAGATCACGCTGCTGCGCCTCGTCGGCGCCCCGGGCAGGGCGCCTCGGGACGCGACCGTGCGACTGGGCGACGGCGCGGCCCAGCCGGCCGTCTGAGACGACGCCGCGACTTACAATTCGCAGGTTTTGGCCGGCCACCCGTTGCCGCGCATCGAGAGGAATCGACCCGTGTTCATTTCCGAAGCTTTCGCACAGGCCGCGCCCGCGGCCACTGCCACCGACGGGCCGATGGGCGCGCTCGGCGGATTGGGCGGCATGCTGCCGCTCGTCCTCATGTTCGTGGTGCTCTACTTCGTCATGATCCGGCCGCAGATGAAGCGGCAGAAGGAGCACAAGGCGATGATCGACGCGCTCGCCAAGGGCGACGAGGTCGTCACCTCGGGCGGCGTTCTCGGCAAGGTGTCGAAGATGGGCGACACCTTCGTCGGCGTCGAGGTCGCCAACGGCGTCGAGATCCAGATCCAGCGCTCGGCCGTCGTCCAGGTGATGCCCAAGGGCACCGTCAAGTGACGGGTCGCGCGAGCGTTCGCGTCGGCGGAGGTCGCCCGTGAACCGCTATCCGCTCTGGAAGTACGCGGTCATGGTGATCGCGCTGCTGGTCGGCCTGATCTACACGCTGCCGAACCTGTTCGGCGAGGCGCCGGCCGTCCAGGTCTCGAGCGGCAAGGTCACGGTCAAGCTCGACCCGTCGCTCGCGCCGCGCATCGAGCAGATCCTCGACAAGGCCGGCCTCAAGGCCGACTTCGTCCGCTACGACGGCAACTCGGTCAAGGCCCGCTTCGCCGACCTCGACGCGCAGCGCAAGGCCAAGGACGCGATCGGCGCGGCGCTCAACCCCGACCCGAGCGACCCGACCTACATCGTCGCCCTCAACCTGCTGTCGCGCTCGCCGGGCTGGCTGACGGCGCTGCATGCGCTGCCGATGTACCTCGGCCTCGACCTGCGCGGCGGCGTCCACTTCCTGATGCAGGTCGACATGAAGGCCGCCCTCACCAAGAAGGCCGACTCGACCGCCGGTGACGTGAGGACGCTCCTGCGCGACAAGAACGTCCGCCACACCGGCATCACGCGCGACGGCAACGGCGTCGTCGTCCGCTTCCGCGACCAGCCGACGCTGGCGGCGGCGCGCGCGATCCTGGTCGACCAGCTGACCGACTTCGACTGGGTCGAGAGCCAGGAGGGCGTCGACTGGAAGCTCGCCGGCAACCTCAAGCCCGATGCGGCCAAGCGCGTCCAGTCGGCGGCGATCACGCAGAACATCACGACGCTGCACAACCGCGTCAACGAGCTCGGCGTCGCCGAGCCGGTGATCCAGCAGCAGGGGGCCGACCGGGTCGTCGTCCAACTGCCCGGGGTCCAGGACACGGCGAAGGCCAAGGACATCATCGGCCGCACGGCGACGCTCGAGATGCGCATGGTCGACGACAGCAGCGAGGCGCGCCTCGCCGAGACCGGCGCCGGCCCGGTGCCGTTCGGCTCGGAGCGTTACGTCGAGCGCGGCGGCCAGCCGGTCGTCGTGCGTCGCCAGGTGCTCATCACCGGCGAGAACCTCACCGACGCGCAGCCCGGCTTCGACGGCCAGACGCAGGAGCCCGCGGTCCACCTGTCGGTCGACGCGCGCGGCGCCCGGATCATGCGCGACGTCTCGCGCGAGAACATCGGCAAGCGGATGGCGATCCTCCTGTTCGAGAAGGGCAAGGGCGAGGTCGTCACCGCGCCGGTGATCCGCGGCGAGCTCGGCAGCCGCTTCCAGATCTCCGGCCGGATGAACACCGCCGAGGCCAACGACACGGCGCTGCTGCTGCGCGCCGGCTCGCTGGCCGCGCCGATGGAGATCATCGAGGAGCGCACGATCGGCCCGAGCCTGGGCGCCGAGAACATCGCCAAGGGCTTCCAGAGCGTGATCTACGGCTTTGCCGCGATCGCCCTGTTCATGTGCCTGTACTACCTGCTGTTCGGCGTCATCTCGACGATCTCGCTCGCCGTCAACCTGCTGCTCCTGATCGCCGTGCTGTCGATGCTGCAGGCGACGCTGACGCTGCCCGGCATCGCCGCGATCGCGCTGACGCTGGGCATGGCGATCGACTCCAACGTGCTGATCAACGAGCGCATCCGCGAGGAGCTGCGCGGCGGCGCCAACCCGCAGGCGGCGATCAACACCGGCTACGAGCGCGCGTTCGCGACCATCCTCGACTCGAACGTGACCACCCTGATCGCCGGCCTGGCGCTGCTCGCGTTCGGCTCGGGCCCGATCCGCGCGTTCGCGATTGTCCATTGCCTGGGGATCGTCACGTCGATGTTCTCGGCGGTGATGTTCTCGCGCGGCCTCGTCAACTTCTGGTACGGCCGCCAGAAGCGCCTGAAGTCGGTGTCGATCGGCCAGGTCTGGAAGCCGGGCGCGAGCGTTCCCGCCGAGAGCTGAGCCGCCGCCCGGCCGGCCGCGACCGACACCCACCGAGACAGGACCGACATGGAGTTCTTCCGCATTCGCCGCGACATCCCGTTCATGCGGCATGCGCTGGTGTTCAACGTCATCTCGCTGCTGACGTTCCTCGCCGCCGTCTTCTTCCTCGCCACGCGCGGCCTGCACTTCTCGATCGAGTTCACCGGCGGCACGGTGATCGAGACCCAGTACGCGCAGCCGGCCGACATCCCCAAGGTGCGCGCCGCCGTCGAGGGACTCGGCCTCGGCGACGTGCTGGTGCAGAACTTCGGCAGCTCGCGCGACGTGCTCATCCGCGTGCCGCTGCGCGGCGACATCAAGAAGGAAGACCTGGTTGCGCGCGTGTTCGGCGAGCTGTGCAAGGCCGAGGGCGGCAGTGTCGTCGCGCGCGAGGGTGCGGCCCAGCAGGGCGGCCAGTCGGCGTCGCGCCAGGCCTGCACCGCAGGCAGCGCCGAGCCGGTCCGTCTCTCGCGCAGCGAATTCGTGGGACCGCAGGTCGGCCGCGAGCTGGCCGAGGACGGCGCGAAGGCGCTCGGCTTCGTGGTCATCGGCATCATGATCTACCTGGCGCTTCGCTTCGAGTGGAAGTTCTCGGTCGCCGCGATCATCGCCAACCTGCACGACGTCATCATCATCCTCGGCTTCTTCGCGTTCTTCCAGTGGGAGTTCTCGCTCTCGGTGCTGGCCGCCGTGCTCGCCGTCCTCGGCTACTCGGTCAACGAGTCGGTGGTCATCTTCGACCGGATCCGCGAGACCTTCAGGCGCTTTCGCAAGCTCAACACCCACGAGGTGATCGACCATGCGATCACCAGCACCATCAGCCGCACGATCATCACCCACGGCTCGACCCAGATGATGGTGCTGTCGATGCTGATCTTCGGAGGTCAGACGCTGCACTACTTCGCCATCGCCCTGACGATCGGCATCCTGTTCGGCATCTATTCGTCGGTGTTCGTCGCCGCTGCGATCGCGATGTGGCTCGGCGTGAAGCGTGAAGACCTCGTCAAGTCGAAGGCTGCGGACCACGACCCGAACGATCCGAACGCCGGGGCTGTGGTGTAGAGTCGAAAGCGACTTTCTCGGGAACATCCAGAGCCACCAAGACCCCATGCCCACCCCCGCCAACCCGACGGCATTGGCTCAGCAGGCGAGGCGGTCTTATGCGGAGCGGCTGCTCGCCGGCATGCCCGCCGTGGTGCAGGCGATCGACCAGGGCGCGAAGATGCTGGCCGCCGCGGTCGCGGAACCCGCGGTGGCGCTCAAGCGCCGCGAGCTGCTGCCGATCCTGCAGCGCGCCTTTCCGATCTGGCAGGACGGCATGACGACGCTGCTGCGGACGGCCCTCGCCACCGGCACCGTCGTGCAGACGCGTCTCGGCGAGCTGCCGTCCCCCGCCGCATCGAACCGGCCCGGCGGCAAGCTGAGCCTGGTCGACGACGACACCATCGAGCACGAGATCCTGAGCTCGCGCCTCGCGCTCGCCATGATGGACCGCGCGTCGTGGGAGTTCACCGACCTGCGCTCGCGCATGAACATGCTCGAGAGCCGCGAGGAGCTCGACGCCAACGACATCCTGCGTCCGCACGTGCTCGCCCGCATCGTCACGAGCTCGTGGCTGGCAGCACCGCTCGGCTTCGATGCCTGGCGGCTGCTCCAGTCGGTCGTCCACGAGGAGCTGTCGCTCTTCGCCGAAGAGGCGTACCACGAGACCAACCGCTTCCTGCTGCAGCGCCACGTTCTCCCCGAGGTCGACTTGCGGCCTTTCATCCGCCGCTCCAACCACGGCGGCCGGCTGCCGCCGATCGGCGCGAGCGGCGGCTTCGGCACGCCGACCGGCGTGTCGCCGAGCGGCCCGTCGGAATTCCAGTCCTCGGCCACCCGGGCCAGCGCCGTCAGCGAGGTCGGCGAGGAAACGCGCCTGATGACGCGCGCGGCCGGCCTGGCGCGAAGCAACGACCAGGCCGAGGCCGTGCTCGGCCGCCTGAACCGCCTCGTCGGTCGCCAGCTGCCCGACTTCGCCGTGACCTCGCACGCGCCCGCACCGCCTTCGCCGCGCCTGAATGCAGCGATCGTCGAGGCGCAGGAGAGCGTCGCGCGACGCCTCGCCGGCGCGACCGCGACCGACAGCAGCGGTCGCTCCGTCGTCAACACGCCGGCGCTGCTCGAGGAGCTGCATCAGAGGAAGCAGGCGCTCAAGCAGGCGGCGACGTCGCCGGTCGAGCGCGCGACGATCGAGATCGTCGCCTTGCTGTTCCAGAGCATCCTGATGGAGGACGCCATCCCGGCGACCGTGCGGGTGTGGTTCGCTCGCCTGCAGATGCCGGTGCTGCGCGTGGCGGTCTCGGAGCCGGATTTCTTCGCGACCGTGGAGCATCCGGCGCGCCGCCTGATCGACCGCATGGGCTCGTGCGTGATGGGCTTCGATTCGTCGAGCCGCGCCGTCGGCGACCTGCTCGAGAAGGAGATCAAGCGAGTCGTGCAGGTCGTCGAGGCCTACCCCGACACCGGGCGGCGCGTGTTCCAGACCGTCCTGATCGAGTTCGAGAAGTTCCTCGAGCACTACTTCAAGAACGAGAACGAGGCCTCGAAGAAGGGCGTGTCGCTGGCACAGCAGGTCGAGCAGCGCGAGACCATGGCGATCCAGTACACGATCGAGCTGCGCAAGATGCTCAACGAGGTGCCGGTGCAGGAGGGCGTGCGCGAGTTCCTGTTCCACGTCTGGGCCGACGTGCTCGCGACCACCGCGGTGAAGTCGGGCGTGCAGAGCGAGCCGACGA
>DATIDZ010000450.1:0-12658 GCA_035456045.1 Caldimonas sp. | reverse complement strand
CGCGCAGCAGCCGATGGAGGACGAACACCCGGCCCTCGGGCCCGACGAGCTCGCGCACGAAGTAGTCGTTGTGGGCGAGGTTGAACAGCACGCGCGCCGCGCCGTCTTCGCCGGAGAGGGCGCGTGCGATCTCGATCGTGACGCGCGGCAGGCAGGCGATCTGGAGCAGCAGGCGCTGCGTCGGCGGGTCGAAGCGCTCGAAGATCTCGCCGGCCAGGTAGTCGAACACGACCTTCGGCGTCTCGTCCGCCGCAGCCGCCGTGCCGGTGCCGTCGGTGAGCTTGCGGTGCTCGATCAGCAGGACCAGCGCCGCGGCCCAGCCGTCGGCGCGCTGCTGCATCTGCGCCAGCGCCTCGGCGCTCGGCGCGTTGCCGCGAAGCCCGGCCATCGCCGCCAGCTCGGCGGCCGTGATCTTCAGGTCGTCGGCGCCGGCGCACACCATTTGGCCGCTGGCCTGCAGGCGCGCGAAGCTCACGGGGGGTGCGGCGCGGCTCGTGACGATGACGCAACTCTGCCTCGGCACCTGCGGCAAGCCGGCCTCGAGGATCTGAAGCAGCGGGCTGTCGGCATCGAGCTCGTGCAGGTTGTCGAGGACGAGCGCCATCGGACCGTCGGCGCTCGCGAACAGCGTGCGAAAGAAGCGCCTCGAGAAGGCGGCCAGGTTGTCGCGATGCTCCGGTCCGTAGGCCGGCAGCTCGTCGCCGGCACGCCGGAGCTTGCGCACCGCGTGCGCAACGTAATGGAAGAACGTCTCGCCGTCGTCGTCGTCGGGGTCGACCTGGTACCAGGCCCAGCGATAGTTGCGGGCCTCGAGATAGCTCGCCGCCAGCGTCGTCTTGCCGAATCCGGGCGGCGCCGAGATCCAGACGACCGTCCGCGAGACGAGGCCGTCGATGCGAGCGAACAGGGCCTCGCGGGCGACGACGCCGGCGATCTCCGGTCGTGTCGACTTTGCGAAGGCTGTCGTCGACGAACGCTTGACCATGTTGTGACGCACACCCTCGCGCGGACCGTGCGCGGCTGTCGCAATGTAGCGGTTGAGACCTCGTCGGGAACGGCCCGGCTGACCTCGACCGCGATCTGTCAGCGATCTGTCAGGCAATCGTGAGCCGCGCATCGGCGTCTCGCTGCGACCGTCTCCGCATCCCGGCTTGCAAAGCGTGCGATGACCTGTGCGAACTCGATCGAACCGAAGCTGCCCGGCTGGCGACGGCCGGTGCTCGTGCTGCTGTCGACGCTGGCCGCTGTGGCGACCGGCGGCTGCGCCACCGGCGCGCCCCCGCGCGACGTCGACTGGCGCAGCGCGCGGATCGTCGCCGACGACGCGACCCCGCGGTTCATCGTCGACGGCTTGCCGGGCGGCACGGCCGGCGGCGTCGCCGTCGGCGCCGGCACGGGCGGTGGCGTCGGCGTCATCGTCGGTGTCGGCGCCTGCATGGCGACCGGACCGTTCTTCCCGCTGTGCATCGTGACCGTGATGCCCACGAGCCTGCTCATCGGCGCCGCCGGAGGTGCCGTGGTCGGCGCCGTCCGCACCGAAAGCAGCGCGGCGATCGACACGAAGGCGATGGCCGTGAAGACAGCGCTCGCCGCGGCGCTTTCCGAGACACCGATTGCAGCGGAGGTGAGAGAGCGCCTGCGAAGCGACTACTCGCTCGACGTGCCGTTGCAGCGCGCGCCAGCAACCGGCGCCGACTCCGGCAAAGCCGAACCGCCGTCCGGCGCCGGCCCGCTCGAGCTGCTCGTCAGCGTCACGGAAGCAGGCACCGAAGGCAAGAACGTCTTCGCGTTGCGACTGGTCGGCGCGATGGTCCTTCGGCGCGGCCCGTCCGACGTCGTGTGGCGCACGGCGAGAGAGGTGCAGAGCGACACCCAGCTCACGATCGACCAGTGGACGGCGAGCGATTCGAAGGCCCTGCGCGGCGTGCTCGATGCCTGCGTGCGAACCGCGGCGCGGCGCCTGGCGGTCGAGCTGGCGCGCGGCATCCCCGGGTCGCACGAATCGCTCGCTCGTACCGGCGAGCGCTATTCGAGCTCGTGCGAGGACCGGCCCGGCGATTGGCTTCAGGCGGAATCGCAGCGCTGAACGGCCACGGCGCGGCCGCACCCGCGCTCAGCCGACGTTCATCACGCGCATCCCGACCAGCTTGCCGCCCGCCTTGTCGAGCACCTGGATCGTCGTCTGGCGCGGCTTGAAGCCCTGCGGCAGCGGCACGCTGCCGCGCACGGTGTCGTAGAGGCCGATCGAGATCGGCACCGGCGCCAGGGTGACCGTGTCGTTGGCGCGACCGGACGCGCCGGCGACGACGAGTTGCATGACGCCGCCGAACGGGCTCTTGCCGGCATGCTCGCGCGACAGCACGACGTTGTAGGCGAGGGTGTCGCCCTGGACCTCGAAGCGCGCCGCCCGCACGGCGACCGGCGTGCTGCGCGGATCGGGCGGCAGCGATGCGACGAGCGCCGCGATGTCCTGCCGCAGGCGCTGCACGGTCTCGCCGCGCGCGCCCACGTCGGCCGCGAGCCGCTTGTTCTCGTCGAGCGTGCCGCGCAGCCGATCGACGGTCGCGGTGAGCTCGGCCTGCAGGCGCTGGCGCTCGGCATCGGCGCGATCGAACGACTCGCGCAGCCGCGTCGACGCGTCCGCGCTCAGCCGCGGCGGCAGGTGGCGCTCCTGGACGTAGACGACGCCGGCGGCACCGAGAACGACGCCGAGCAGGAGAAGCACGAGCCACCGTGGCAGGCCGCGACGCGAGCGGCGACGGCGATAGGGATCGAAGGGAATGGGTTTGGAGGATCCGGGCATCGGGAGGGGAAGGGAAGGCAGCGAGGCGCGGGGAGCGCGAGCGGGTCGAGGCGGCGCACGCGAGATGCCGCCGCGCGGGGCGGAACGTGCGCGGGAGGGAGGTTACCGTCCCCGGATCGGGCCTGCCGGCGCGCGGCGCATTGCCCCACCCTGCGGTGCGGTCTGGATCACCCCAGGCGCCGGCTCGCCGAGAGCCGGTATTCGACGCGCCGCAGCAGCCAGGCGGTCGAGCCGGTGAGGACCAGATAGACGGCGGCGACCGCGAGGTACACCTCGAGCGAGCGATAGGACACGGCGATGATCTTCTGGCCCTCGTGCATCAGGTCGGGAATCGTCAGGAGCGAGACCAGGGCCGAGTTCTTGATGAGGGCGATGAACTCGTTGCCGAGCGGCGGGATCATCCGCAGCAGCGCCTGCGGCAGCACGACGTGGCGCATCACCTGTCGCGGCGTCATGCCGAGCGACTGCGCGGCGAGTGTCTGGTCGCGATCGATCGACTGGATCGCGCCGCGGACGATCTCGGCGACGTACGCGCCGGAATACAGGCCCAGCCCGAGGATCGCGCACACGAACGCGGGCAGAAGGATCCCGAACTGCGGCAGGCCGAAGAAGAGCAGGAACAGCTGCACCAGCAGCGGCGTGCCGCGGATCAGCAGCACGTAGCCGCTGCAGATCGCGTAGAGCGGCTGTCGGCGCGGCTCGAGCCGGCCGAGGCCGGCGGCGAGGCCGAGCACGCAGCCGAGCGCGAGCGAGGCTGCGGTCACCTCGACGGTCGCGAGTGCGCCGCGCAGCAGATCGGGCCAGCCGGCGCCGACCGGCGAGAAGTCGAGCTCCATCGACGACGACGGCGTGGATCGCCCGTTCGCCTAGGCGCGCGGCGTGCGCGTCAGCGTCCGGCTTCGAACCACTTCTGCACGAGCTTGTCGTAGGTGCCGTCGGCCTTGATCTTCTTCAGCGCGGCGTTGACCGCGGCGCGCAGCTCCGGCGCATCCTTGCGGATGGCGATGCCGTAGTCCTCGGTCGTCAGCTGCTCATCGAGCACGTGCAGCGCGGGCTTGGCCTGCGCGAACACCTTCGCCGCCGGCTTGCCGGTGACCGCCGCATCGGCACGGCCGATCTCGACGAGGTTGAACATCTCCTGGTTCTTCTCGACCTCGATCCGCTCGACCTTGGGGTAGTTGTCCTTGAGCCAGCCGACCGACTTGGTGCCGACCTGCACCGTCACCTTCTTGCCGTCGAGATCCTTCAGCGACTTGATCGGGCCGGCGCGGGTGGTCAGCACGACGAGGCCGCCGGCGAAGTAGGGGTCGCTGAAGTCGACCACCTTGCGGCGCTCGTCGGTGATGTAGATCGCCGACATGGCGAGGTCGGCCCGCTTGGAGACGAGCGCCGGGATGAGGCCCTTGAAGTCGATGTCGATCCACTCGATCTTCCTGCCCATCGCCGCGCCGAGGGCTTCGGTGAGCTCGATGTCGAAGCCGGTGCGCTTGCCGTCCTTGCTGAATTCCATCGGCGGGAAGGTGGCGTCGGTGACGACGCGCAATGCGTCCTGGGCGAGCGCGGCGGCCGGCACGAGGACGGCCGCGGCGGCGAGGAGGAGCTGTCGACGCAGGTTCATTCGGGGGCCTCCGGGCAGTGCATGAAGCTGCGCATTCTGCGCGTCGGGGCACTGGCGCTGCGACACCCCCATTTCGAGCGCCCGATCCGGCGCTCAACGGCAGTAGAGTTTCCTGACGCGGTGGTCTTGTCGACATCGACGGGATTCCACGGAGACATCCGGATGAGAACGTCGAAGCAGCGAGACGAGGGAACCTGCGGCGGGCTTGCCTTCGAGCCGGGCCGTCGCGGGCGCTCGTGGGGCCCGGCGGCCTCGGCGCTGCTGCTCGCTTCGCTCGCGGCGATCTCTGCGCCGGCTCGGGCCGGCTGCGAGCTCAGGCAGATGGAGCTCCCGGTTCGCATCGTCGACTTCCGACCGATCGCGACGGTGACGCTCAACGGCACCCCGGTGCCGATGCTGGTCGACAGCGGCGCCTTCTTCAGCATGCTGAGCGCGGCCACCGCCGCGCAATTGAACCTGCCGCTGCGCAACCTTCCCGCCGGCGCGCGCATCGATGGATATGCCGGCCCGATCGAGGCGCGGCAGACCCGCGTGGAGAAGATGGGACTGCTCGGTGCCCAGATCAACAACGTCGAGTTCCTCGTCGGCGGCAACGAGCTCGGTGCCGGGATCATGGGCATCCTGGGCCGCAACATCCTGTCGGCGGCCGACACCGAGTACGACCTCGCACACGGGCTGGTGCGGCTGACCTTTCCGACGGGCGACTGCGACAAGACGAATCTCGCGTACTGGGCGGGCGAGTCGCCGGTGGTCGTGGCGCCGCTGGAACCGCAGAACCGGGCCGACACGGCGATCCGCATGGAGGTCAGCATCAACGGCAAGCGGACCAGCGCGCTGCTGGACACCGGCGCCGTCTGGACGGCGCTCACGCTGAAGGCAGCGCGTCGCGCCGGCATCGCGGAGCAGGACCTGAAGCCCCACGGGCGCACCGGCGGCGCCGGGGAGGGCAGAGCGAAGTCGTGGACGGGCAACGTCGCGACGTTCGAGGTCGGGGGCGAGAAGATCGTCAACAACCGGCTGCGCATCGACGACGTCGACGCCGAGCAGGGCGTCGTGATCGGGCTCGACTATTTCCTCTCGCATCGCATCTACGTGTCGCGCCTGCAGCGCCAGGTCTACATCACCTGGAACGGCGGTCCGATCTTCGCGCAGGGGCGCTCGGCCGGCGAATACGACGCGCGCTACGCGGCGTTGCCGAAGGACGTCGGCAAGGACGACGCCGATGCGCTGGCGCGCCGCGGCGCCGCGGCAGCCGCAGCGAACGACTACGCGCGCGCGCTCGAAGACCTGAACCGGGCGTGCGAACTGGCGCCCGGCGTTGCGGATTACTTCTACGCCCGGGCGCGCGTGCAGCTGGCGATGCGCCAGCCGCGGGCGGCGCTCGCCGACCTCGACCGGAGCCTGCGCCTCGATGCCGCGCTCTCGGAGGCGCGCATCCGCCGCGCGTCGGTGCAGGCGGCGCTGGGCGATCGTGCCGCCGCCCAGGACGACCTGGCGCAGCTCGACCGATCGCTGCCGCCGTCGTCTCACTTGCGCGCGGAGATGGCGCAGCTGCATGCCCTCTTCGACCAGGCGCCCGAGGCCCTGCGCCAGTTCGACCTGTGGCTGGGCAGCCATCCGAAGGACTCGCGGCGAGCCCATGTCCTCAACGAGCGTTGCTGGATGCGTGCGCGCCTGAACATCGAGCTGCCCTCGGCGCTGGAGGACTGCAAGGAGGCCGTCGACCGGGACGACGCGCAGCCGAGCTATCGCGACAGCCTGGGCTGGACCTACCTGCGGCTGGGCGACGCGTCGAAGGCGAAAAGCGCCTTCGACGGTGCGATCAAGCTGCAGGAGCGACCGTCGTCGCTGTACGGCCGCGGGCTGTCGAACGTCCTGCTGAACGACATGGCCGGCGCCGAGCGCGATCTGGCCGCCGCGCGGGCGTCCAGGCCGCGCATCGACGAAGAAGTCCGCCAGCGGGGATTCGACGTCGCGGATGTCGCAGCGCGGCTGACCCCGCGCCAGTAGCGTGCTGAAAGGGCCAACCCAGATGAAACGAAGCCGCATCCCCGGTCGGACTGTCGCCGTGGCGTTGCTGGCGATCGCCGCCAGCGGGTCGGCGGTCGCCGCGCCCAAGGCGGGCGATGCCGCCCCCGAGTTCGCAGGTCAGACGTCCGACGGCGAGACGGTCTCGCTGTCGGCGTACGCAGGCAAGGTCGTCGTGGTCTCGTTCTGGGCGACCTGGTGCGTCCCGTGCCAGAAGGAACTGCCGATCCTGGAGGGCATCCAGCAGACCGCAGGCAAGGGGCGCGTCCAGGTGGTCGCCATCAACATCGAATCCGGCGACGCCTTCAGGAGCATCGCTCGCCGGGCGACGTCGCTTCACATGCTCATCGCGTCCGACGCGGGAGAGACTGCCCAACGAGCCTACGGTGTCAACGGCATTCCGCACCTGGTGATCATCGGCAAGACCGGCCGGATCATCCGCATCCATCGCGGCTACTCGGAGGCGGCCGTCGACGACGTCATCGCCGATCTCAATCGCGCCCTGGCACAGTGACCGGTCGGCGCGGTCTCTCGAGCGTCAACACGCGGGCTGCATGTGGCATGCTGTCCGTCCGATCCGGCTGACGACGCTCGCGTCGGTCAGTGCTGACCCGGACCCTGAGAGCCCCGAGCGATGCTGACCCCCGACGAAGTCCGTGCCGTGCCGTTGTTCGCGACCCTGTCGGACGCGGACCTGGACCGGCTCGTCCGCACCTCCGCCGACATCCGCCTCAACGCCGGCGAGTACGCAGTGCACGAGGGCGGAGAGCGCGCGCTGTACGCCGTGCTGTCCGGCAAGCTCGAGGTCGTCAAGCGGTTCGACGGCGTCGAGCGCACGCTGGGCTGGCGGCTGCCGGGAACGATCTTCGGCGAGGTCCCGCTTGCCTTCGCCACGCCGTTTCCCGGCGCGTACCGCGCGGCCGAGCCGTCGCGCGTGATGCGCATCGAGCCGCACCACTATTTCGCCGTCGCGTCGTCCGCGCCCGAGGTGGCCGAGAAGGTCGGCGCGCTCGCCCGCGAGCGCATCGGCGGGCTGCAGGGCATCGCGATGCAGCCGCCGAAGGCGCAGATCGCCGTCTACGGCGAACGTTGGGATCCTGCCTGCGGCGACCTGCGCCGCTTCCTGTCGCGCAACCAGATCGTCCACGACTGGCTGTCGCACGACACGCCGGACCTCAGGCGCGCGTGGCAGGGCGACGTCCCCGGCGCGACGGACTGCCCCGTCGTGCGGCTGCCCGACGGCAGCCAGCTGAAGAAGCCGACGATGCGCGAGCTCGCCGTGCGGCTCGACCTGCAGACGCGGCCCCGCGACGACGTCTACGACACCTTGATCATCGGCGGCGGTCCGGCCGGTCTCGCGGCGGCGGTCTACGGAGCCAGCGAGGGCCTGCGCACGCTCGTGATCGAGCGCGAGGCGCCTGGCGGGCAGGCCGGCACCTCCTCGCGCATCGAGAACTACCTGGGCTTTCCGAACGGCGTCTCCGGCGACGAGCTCGCGAGCCGCGCGCTGCAGCAGGCCCGCCGGCTCGGCGCCGAGATCCTCGTCACGCGCAGCGTCGAGCGCATGGACCCGCAGTCGCGCGAGGTCGTGCTCGACGGCCAGGAGCGCGTCCGCGCGCTGAGCGTCATCGTCGCCACGGGCGTGTCGTGGCGGCGCCTGCTGATCGACGGCTTCGACCGGCTCATCGGCAAGGGCATCTACTACGGCGCCGCGCGCAGCGAGGCCGCGGCGACGCACGGGCAGGACGTGTTCCTCATCGGCGCCGGCAACTCGGCGGGCCAGGCGGCGCTGCACTTCGCCAATCACGCCCGCCAGGTGACGCTGCTCGTTCGCGGCGACTCGCTCGACAAGAGCATGTCGCGTTACCTGGTCGAGCAGATCGCGAGCAAGTCCAACATCGCCGCCCGCCTGCAGTGCGAGGTGAAGGCAGCGCACGGCGAGGCCCACCTCGAGGCCATCGACGTCGTCGATCGCCGCGACGGCGCCGTCACGCGACACGAGTGCGGCGGCCTGTTCGTCTTCATCGGCGCCGATGCCGACACCGTTTGGCTGCCGGAGCAGGTCGCTCGCGACAAGAACGGCTACCTGCTGACCGGCGACGAGGTGCGCAAGTCCGGTCGCTGGTCGCACACGCGCGACCCGCTGCTGCTCGAGACCAGCGTGCCGGGTGTGTTCGCCTGCGGCGACGTGCGGTTGAGCCCGATCAAGCGAGTCGCCGCGGCCGTCGGCGAAGGCAGCATGGCCGTGGCCTTCGTGCACCAGTACCTGGCCCGCGAAGGGTTGAGAAGCGGGCAGTGAGCCTGCGGTGACCCCGGATCGCTCTGATCGTCAGGGCGCCGTGAACCGCCCGGCGCTCACACGTCCAGCACGGCGTCCGTCGCGACCCAGCCGCCATCGACGCCGCCGGGAAGCATCTGGCCGACGTCCTCGCCGACCTCGCTCTCGACGAGCTTGTTGAGCTTGTCGTTCATGGCCAGCAGCAGGTCGCCGTGGCGGGCTCGGTCGGCGGCCAGATTGACCGTCTCTCTTGGGTCGCGCGCCAGATCGAAGAGCTCCACGTCGTTGACCTTAAAGAGGCTTTCCATCGAGGCGGGTCGGTTGTGCTGACGCGGCGAGAAGTAGCGCGTGAACTGATAGCGACCGTCGAAGACGCTTCGGATCGCGCCCCGCTTGGTCGGGTCGGGGGCCAGCCCGCCTTCCTTGACGGCCTTCTGCATCGTCGCCTTGCCGTCGGGCTGCATCATCAGCGCGACCGCCTTGGCCATGAAATCGCCGTCGAGGTAGGCGAACATGTTGTAGCAGTACAGCGCGCCCGGCCGGAGCGCGTCGTGGCTCGCCTTCTCCGGCGCCGCCAGCAGGGGCGAGAGGTCCTTGCCTGGCAGGTCCTTGGCGATCGCCGCCTTGCGCGCTGCGTCCGCGCCGGAGAAGCCGAGGAGCGTCGGCGCGATGTCGAGATGGGTGGTGACCGCCTTGCAGCGCCCGCCGCCGGCATGGGCCGGATGGACGACGACGAACGGCACCTGGTTCTGCTCGCGGTACGACGTCGCGCCTTTGCCGTGCAGCCCGTGCGCGCCGTCGAGATCGCCGTGGTCGGCGGTGAGCACGACGATCGTGTTCGACGCGAGGCCGAGCGCATCGAGCTCGTCGAGCAGCGTCGTCATGTTGCGGTCGGCGTCGCGCAGGCAGTTGAGGTAGTAGTTGTGGCGCCGCCGCCAGCGCCAGGGCTCCTCCGCGGCGATGTGGCCGACCAGCCCGTCATGCGAGCGGATGTAGTCGCCATGCGCCTTGGGCCGCCCCGGCGCATTCAGCGGCTCGGCGAAGCTTGCGGGCAGGTCGAACTTCCATCGCTTCGCATAGAGCGGATCGACCGGCTCGCCGCGGATGTGGCCGAGCATGTTCCTCGCCTGCGACGCCTCGCCCGGCCGGTCGGTGTCGAGGAACATGATGTCGTGCGGATTGACCAGGTTGACGGCGAGGAACCACGGCTTGCCCTGCGCCGCCAGCTCCCTGCCGCGTCCTCGCAGCCAGCTCGCGCCCATCGCTGCCGTGATGCCGTCGTGAAGGTACCCGCCCCGGTCGTGCGCGATGATGTCGCCGACGCCGAAGTAGTCGCTGAATCCGTAGGCCTCCATCTCGCGCGTGAAGATCTTCGACGGCGACCCGAGCTCGTTGACGGTCTCGAACTCCTTGGTCAGGTGCCACTTGCCCTTGTACGCGGTGTAGTAGCCCGCGTCGCGAAGGAGGTGGCCGACCGTGCGCACGTCCGGCGACAGGCTGCCGATCCACGGGAAGTTGGTGTTGTCGAACATCCTGGTCTGCTGGATGTGCCGGCCGGTGTAGACGACCGAGCGCGACGGCGTGCAGACGCAGGAGTTGATGCGGTGGTTCTCGAACGTGATTCCCGTCCGCGCCAGCCGCTCGTGCGCCGGCAGCCGGTAGTCCGGCGGCAGCTCGCCGGGCCGGAAGAAGCGTTCCTGGTCGGTCAGGATGAACAGGATGTTGTAGGACCCACCCGTTGCCTTGGCGGCGACCTTCGCGGTGCGCGCGTCCGCTGCGCCGGCTGCCTGGCTCGTCACGCCGACAGCGGAGGCCAGCGCCCCCATGCCGACCGCCTTGAGCAGGTCGCGCCGGCTCTCGCTCGGCTGAGCGTCGTTCGTCGGATTCATGTCAGCTCCCTGTGCGTTTCGTGTTGTTGGAGGACCGCGCGTCGCCCCGGCGATTCGCGGCGGTCCTGCCATTCTGAAGTCGTAAGCCGCCCGCGCTGAGACAATGAGGTCGAACGACGAACGACGCTGCATCATGACGCTGGCCGGACCCAGGCGATGAACGCGATCCGCGGGCTCGCGCTGCTCCTCTTGCTGCAGGCCGCCGGCGAGGCGATCGCGCACGCGCTGGGGCTGCCGATCCCCGGGCCCGTCGTCGGCCTCGTCCTGCTCCTCGGCTGCCTGCCGATGGCGTGGGTTCGTCAGCCGGCGGCGGCCGCCGCCGAGGTGCTGCTGGGAAATCTGTCGCTGCTGTTCGTGCCGGTGGGGGTCGGCGTCATCACCCACCTCGATCTCGTCTCGACCTACGGCGTTCCGCTGCTGCTCGTCATCGTCGTGTCGACCTGGCTCGGCATGGCGACGACGGCCCTGGTCATGAAGGCGCTGAGCCGCTCGCCTGCGGAGGACGCCGACGGTGGATGAGTTCGTCCAGCTGTGGGTCTACCTGTCGTCGACGCCGCTGTTCGGGCTGACGGCGACGCTCGTCACCTACGTCGCTGCGCTGGCCTTCTACGAACGCGTCGGGCGGGCGCCGTGGGCCAACCCGGTGCTTTGGTCGGTCGTTCTCATCGGCGGCGTGCTGGTGATGACGCGAACCGCCTACCAGTCGTACTTCGCCGGCGCCCAGTTCATCCACGTGCTCCTCGGTCCGGCCGTGGTCGCACTGGCGTGGCCGTTGTGGGAGCGGCGCGCGCAGGTGCGGCGCCAGGGCGGGACGCTGCTCGTCGCAGCCCTCGTGGGCGGCACCGTGGCCTCGCTCAGCGCGGTGCTGCTGGCGCGGCTCTTCGACATGCCCTTGCCGGTGGTGCTGTCGCTGGCGCCGAAGTCCGTGACGGCTCCCGTCGCGATGGGCATCGCGGAACGGATCGGCGGCGTGCCTGCGCTGTCTGCGGTGTTCGCCGTGCTGACCGGGATGGTCGGCGCGCTCTCGGCGAAGTACCTGTTCAATGCCCTCGGCATCCGCTCCTGGGCCACGCGCGGCTTCGCGCTCGGCACGACGTCGCACGGCATCGGCGCCGCACGGGCCCTGCAGGTGCATGCCGACGCGGGGGCCTATGCCGGGATCGCGCTCGGCATGCAGGTCCTCCTGACCTCCGCGCTGATGCCGCTGGTGCTGCAGTGGCTTCGGCGTTAGCGCCGCGGCTTCGGGGGCACGTCGTCGCGTGACGCTCACGTCATCGCCGCGCGCGCATTGATCAGCAACTGGTCGATCGCGTCGATGCGAATGAATCCCAGCCTCGGGTATTCCATGTCCAGGATCACGTAGAGGGTGCAGGCGACGATCGCGCCGAATCCGATCTCGTGCAGCCAGCTGGGCGCCTGGTCCGCCGCGGACCGGTAGCCGGCGAGGAGCGCCGCCGCGAGCGCGAGGGCGACCAGCATGCCGTAGACGACCAGGGGAGGGTGAATCTGCGTCGCGGCGAGTCGCGTCGCCGCGAGGTCGAACATCTGGTTGAGCGCGGGCAGGAACACGATCTTCGTGTCCAGGCCGCTGGTCGGTAACCGGGTCGCGTCGATCGCACGGGCCCACAGGTCGTTCTGCAGCGACTGCGAGCGCGCCAGCGCGTCACGTGCGGCCCCGAGATCCGGCAGCTTGCCGTAGGTATCGATGCGTGCGTCGACGTACTGACGAAGCAACTCGCGGACGCGGGGCTGCGCCGACTCCGGCAGCAGCGCCACCCGCATGTGGGCGGTGCCGATGGCGTTCGCTTCGTCGACGGCCTGGCTGCGGCGCACGTCGAAGCGGGTCAGCGCGCCGGAGAACGTGAAGGCGATCAGCAATCCCAGCAGGGCGAAGATCGCGGTCTCGAGCGATTCGGTGCTGGGCTGACGGCCGGCGCCGCGTTTCCCGATCGCCCGCGCGCCGATGCGGCGCCCCGCCTGCAGGCAGGCGATGATGCCGGCGAACAGGGCGACGGCCACGGCCGAGCCGACGATCGAGGGAT
>DATIDZ010000449.1:0-3272 GCA_035456045.1 Caldimonas sp. | reverse complement strand
CCGTCAGCAGCGCGGTCACCAGGCCGAGGATCGTGCCGGCGTAGACCTTGCGGCCGCCGGTGAGGGTCATCTGGTCGAACGAGGTGTGCCCGTTCGCCTCGGAGACCATGAAGCCGAAGTCGTGACGCTGCTCGACCAGCGGAGTGACGGTGGGGTTGCCCATGATTGATGCCTTTCAGTGCGTTGGACGAGGTGACCTGGTGACCAGCCTGCGATCAGCGACGGCCGGGGGTGACCGCCTTGAACGCCGCATCGAGCGACGCCGCGACAACGGCCTTGCGGGACGGCTCCGCGGCGCCGCCGGACGAGACACGGGGGTTCGCCGCCTGGCGGCCCGGATGCGAGCCGCGCGGCGTCGCGGGCTCGGCCTTGGGAGCCGTCGCCAGCGCGCCGATCGCCTCGGTACGCGTCATCGTCGTGTTGAACGCCAGGTGCGCGGCGAATGCGACGTTCCCGGCGGCGTGCGGCGAGCCGAAGATCGCGGCGCAGCGCGCGCGCTCGCGGCGGCGGGCCTCGGCGGACGCCGACTTGCCGCGCATTTCCTCGTCGGAGTCGTCGTCGTCGTTGGCCTTGCCCTTGGCGCCCTTGTCCTTGTCCTTGTCGTCGCCGTCGCCGTCGCCGGAGTCGTCGCCCTGCGCGCCGGCGCCCTTGCCGCTGGCGCCGGTGTTGTCCTTGTCCTTGTCCTTGTTGTCGTCGTCGACCGGGTCGCCGTCGCCACCCTTGGCGCCCTTCGCGCCCTTGTCCTTGTCGTCGCCGTCGCCGGGGTTGTCGTCACCACCGGCGGCCGCAGCGCGCGCGCCGAGGCCGGTGAGGTGGGCGAAGCTCAGACGGTTGCCGAGCGTGGTGAGAAGCTTTGCCATTGCGGATCTCCTGAAGTTCAGCCGAGCGACTCGCACAGCTCTTGGAATGCTTCGTCGGGCGCCATGACGGCATCCGCGAAACCGATGTCGACGCCGGCCTGTCCGAGGTAGGTCATTGCCTGCGTGTCCAGCACCTTCGTTCGAGCGATGCCGCGATTGCGTGCGACCGTGTCAACGAAGAGATTCCCCATGATGTCGACGTCCGCTTGAAACCGCGCACGCGCTTCCGGCGACAGCGGGCTGAACTCGTTCCCGTCGGCCTTGCGCTCGCCGAAGGTGATGAGCTCGACGCGCACGCCGGCCTTGTCGAGCGCCTTGGACATGTCCATGCACGCGCTGATCACGCCCACGCTGCCGGTGCCCCCCGTGCGCGGCACGACGATGCGATCGGTGGCGCTGGCCAGCGCGTAGCACGCGGAGTACGCGGTCTCGGTGAGGATCGACCACATGGGCTTCGTTCCGCGCGCGCGATAGATCGCGTCGACCAGGTCGAAGCACCCTGCGACCTCGCCGCCCGGGCTCTCCATGTCGAAAGCGATCGCGCGCACGGCGTCGTCGGCCAGCGCCAGGCTCAGCGCGCCGCGGATGCCGTCGTACCCCGTCATGCCCGAGTAAGGCCGGAGCGTGCCCAGCTTGGCCACCAGGGTGCCCGTCACCGGGATGATGGCGACGCCCTCGCAGACCTCGTAGCCGCGGTCGCGCGACTCGCGCGCGTCGGTGCCGCTCTTCCAATCGCCGTCGAAGGCGAAGACGCTGCCGTCCACGCGGAACAGCTGCGTGATCCCCATGCGGTCGGCGAGCGCCGCGATGACGACCTCGAGCTTTCCCGGCGTGATCGCGAGCGGGGTGTTGAACAGGCGTTGCGCCAGGTGCGGCAGATTGGCGATGGTCATCGTTGCGTGGCCCCTTGCGAGCTGTTCTCTGGCGTCGGATCGGCGGCCGGATCGAGCACGCCCTGCACGTTGGCCCAGCCGGGCACCGGCACGCCGCGGGCTTCGTATGCCTCGTTCTCGATCGCGCGCTGGTCGAGGATCTCTTCCCAGTCCTGGCCCTGCTCCGCGGCCTCGTATTCGAGCGTCGAGATGCCCGCCTCGAGCCGCAGGATCGAGCCGGCTGGCTCCTTCGTCGGATCGACCCAGCCGCGGGCCGGGCCCAGCCACTTGCATTCCGCGTAGGCCGCCTGGGCCTCGAGGTAGTCAGGCGCGCCTGCAGGCAGAGGTAGCTCGCCGAGCTCCATCGCCTCCTGCAGCCAGATCGCGTAGCACGGGCTCGCCGTGTTCGTCGCGAAGTCGCCGCGGCGACGCATCAACGTCTTCCACGTCTCCATGAGCGATGCGCGCGCGCTCGAGTAGTTGGTGCGCGACCAGTCCTGCGTCACCTGCTCCACCGACACGCCGACGGCGGCGGCGAAGACGCACAGCATCTCGTGCGCGAAGGCGGCGAAGTTGCTGTGCGGGTGCGCGCTGGCCACCGTTTCGATCTTCTCGCCAGGCGCGAGCGTGGGCACGCGCACGCCGCCCAGCATCGCGGGCCGCGTCTTGTGCCAGTCGGTGCGCAGCGCTTGGTATGCGCTGAGCTCGGCGGAGGCCTCGTCGTCGACGCCCAGCGCTTCCTGAATCTGCGCCGGGTCGTATGGGCTCGTGACGTACGTCCCGAACATCGACGCGATGGTCGCCTGCTGCAGCTCCACGCCGTAGTACTTCGCGAGCATCTTCATGTGCCCGAGCACGGCCGTGAACACGCCGATGCCGCGATGCTGGCCGGCGCGGTCGATGTCGAAGTCGTGGATCACGCGGCGCCAGCCGTCCTCGTCCTCGCGCGGGATGCGCTCCCAGCGCATCGACTCGAGGGAGTTGTACCAGTCGTTTTGCTCTGCCTCGCGGATGTGATACCAGGTCGGCACGCCGAGGGAGTCGAGCTCGACGCCGCCGCGCAGCGTCTTGGTGTCCATCTTCTGGAACGGGTTCGAGAGGCGATCGGGGTCGACCAGCATGAAGGCCGTCGCATAGTCGGCCGCGCCGTAGCCCACGCGGTCTTCGAGCCAGTAGCTCAGGATCAGGCTGTCGCCGTCGATGAGCTTGTGACGCATCGCCACGCGCTGCATCTGGCCGAGCGTCATCTGCCGCGTGACGTCGGCATAGCGACCCGGGTGCGCCACGTAGCCGCGCCAGCGCGCCTCGACCGCCGAGCGGAATTCGTTCGCCCACACCTTGTCGAACGCTTTGATGCCGAATCGGCTCGCGAGCGCTCGATAGTCGGGCTTTGCCAGCAGCCGCAGGTGCGTGCCGATGACGTTGTCGAGGATGCGGGTGATGCCGCCGGCCGCCCAGCCGCTGTTGCGGGCCAGGTCGCGGGAGCGCGCGACCATCCGGTCGCGGTAGAAGTTGATTTCCGAATCGGGCGACCGGATCA
>DATIDZ010000448.1:0-3383 GCA_035456045.1 Caldimonas sp. | reverse complement strand
GTCTCGACGATCGAGTCGACCGGGCAGCTCTCCTCGCAGAAGCCGCAGAAGATGCACTTGGTGAGGTCGATGTCGTAGCGCGTCGTCCGGCGCGAACCGTCGTCGCGCACGTCGCTCTCGATCGTGATCGCGAGCGCCGGGCAGACCGCCTCGCACAGCTTGCAGGCGATGCAGCGCTCCTCGCCGTTCTCGTAGCGGCGCAGCGCGTGCAGGCCGCGAAAGCGCGGGCTGAGCGGCGTCTTCTCTTCCGGGTACTGGATCGTCATCTTCTTGGAGAGGAAGTGACGGCCGGTCAGGCGCATGCCCTTGAAGAGCTCGCCGAGCATGAAGCTCGAGAGGAAGTCCTTGATCGGTGTGGCTTGAGCCATGGCTCGAATCTCTTGCTTACTTCCAGATGTTCCAGGGCGACTGGATCACGAGCCCGACGACGACGAGCCAGACCAGCGTGACCGGGATGAAGATCTTCCAGCCGAGCCGCATGATCTGGTCGTAGCGAAAGCGCGGGAACGTCGCACGCACCCAGAGAAACAGCGTCGCGATGACGAAGGTCTTGGCGAACAGCCAGAGCCAGTTCCAGAACCACATCGACTGGACGATCCAGTCCGGCGTCTTCATGCCGAGCAGCGAGAACGAGACGGGCGCCAGCCAGCCGCCGAGGAACATGATCGAGGCGAGCGCCGAGACCAGGATGATGTTGGCGTACTCGGCGAGGAAGAACATCGCGAACGCCATGCCCGAGTACTCGACCATGTGCCCGGCGACGATCTCCGACTCGCCCTCGACGACGTCGAACGGCGCGCGGTTGGTCTCGGCGATGCCCGAGATCACGTAGATGACGAAGATCGGCAGCAGCGGCAGCCAGTTCCAGCTCAGGAAGCTGAGCCCGTGGCTGGCGGCGAAGCCGCGGTCCTGGCCGAGGACGATGTCGGTCATGTTGAGGCTGGCCGAGACCATCAGCACGACGACGAGCGCGAAGCCCATCGCGATCTCGTAGCTCACCATCTGCGCCGATGCGCGCAGCGCGCCGAGGAACGCGTACTTCGAGTTCGACGCCCAGCCGGCGATGATCACGCCATAGACCTCCATCGACGTGATCGCCATCAGGAAGAGCAGGCCCGCGTTGATGTTGGCGAGCGCCTTGTCGGGGCCGAACGGCACCACCGCCCACGCGGCGAGCGCCGGCATGATCGTCATGATCGGCCCGAGGAAGAAGAGGCCGCGGTTGGCCGCCGTCGGCACGATGATCTCCTTGAAGATCAGCTTGACGGCGTCGGCGATGGGCTGGAGCAGGCCGAACGGGCCGACGCGGTTCGGCCCGGGGCGGATCTGGCTCCAGCCGATGGCCTTGCGCTCCCAGAGCGTCAGGTAGGCGACGAAGAGCAGGAGCGGAAGGACGACGGCGACGATCTTCGCGACCGTCCACACGACCGGCCAGTAGCCGCCGAGCAGGCCGCTGCCGTAGCTGGTGAGGGCGTCGAAGTTCACGACGGCGTCGCCTCGCGCGAGGACGCGGTAGCGGCGCCGCCGTCGCCGGCGGCGAGCGCTTCGATCGCGACCGTGCCGAACATCGGGCCCAGCGCGGCCGTGAGCGGATGCGCCGCGGCGATGCGGATCACATTGGCGGCGAGCGACGGATCGACGCGCGCACTCAGGACGACGCGCGCCCCGCCCTGCGTGACCCGGACCGGGGTGCCGTCGACGATGCCGCGCTCGGCCGCGAGTTCGCTCGGGATGCCGACCGCCGGCGGCCGCGCGTCGGCGGTGCGCTGCAGCGCCGGCGCCCGACGCACGATCGGATCGACGGCATAGATCGGCACGTCGGCAATCCGCTCGAGCGCGCCGGCTCGCGACGGCGACTTCGCCGTCGCATCGCTCGCCGCTTCGGCGCGCGGTGCGGCGAGCCGCGCCGGGATCGTCGCGATGTCGCCGAGCGCTTCATCGCGGACTTCCTCGGACGACTCGAACGAGAACCCGGACAGGCCGAGCAGGTTGCCGAGCACGCGCAGCGCCTTCCACGCCGGCCGCGCGTCGCCGCGCGGCTTGACGACGCCGTGCGCGCTCTGCACCCGGCCTTCGGCGTTGACCCAGGTGCCCGAGGTTTCGGTGAACGGCGTGATCGGCAGCAGCACGTCGGCGACGTCGTCGACCGGCATGAACGCGGTCAGGGCAACGACCATCTCGGCGTTGCCGAGCGCGGCGAGCGCGCGCGGCGGATCGGCGACATCGAGCGACGGCTCGACGTTGAGCAGCAGGCAGGCCTTCAGCGGCGCCGCGGCGGCCAGCATCTCGTCGGCGCGCAGGCCGGCCTCCTCGGGTGTCGCGCCGACGAGCTGCGCGCCGACGCCGTTGCCGCCGTCCACCAGCCAGCCGAACGTCGCGCCGGTCTGCTCGGCGATCCAGCGCGCGAGGCGCTCGAGCGCGGCACTGTCGGGATGCTGGCCGGCGGCGTTGCCGAGCAGCACCGCCTTGCGATCGCCGGTCGCGAGCGCGGCGGCGATCGCCTTCGCCTCGTCGGTCGCTTCGGCGCGGGCGGGCGCAGCGATGCCGCACGTCGCGGCGATCGCCGCGGCGATCGATGCCAGCGCATCGACCCACGCGCTCGGCGCGACGGCGATGCTCGGGCCCATGGGCATCAGCCAGTCGTCGCGCAGCGCGTGCACGCTCATCACCTTGGCGCCCTTCTTGGCCGCCTGGCGGATGCGCTGCGCGAAGAGCGGATGGTCCTTGCGGAGGAAGGAGCCGACGACGAGGACGCGCTGCAGCTCGGAGAGCGAGGCGATCGAGCGGCCGAGCCAGCGCATCGCACGGCCCGGCGCCGCGGTCTCGCGCAGCCGCGTATCGATGTTGTCGCTGCCCAGGCCGCGGACGAGCTTGGCGAGCAGGTGCAGCTCCTCGACGCTCGCGAGCGGCGTCGCCAGCGCGCCAATGCTCTGCGGACCGTGCTCCACCGAGATCTGGGTCAGGCCGCGCGAGACGTAGTCGAGGGCGTCGGTCCACGACACCGTCTTCCACTCGCCGCCCTTGCGGATCATCGGCACCGTCAGCCGCTCGGCGGTGTTGAGCGCCTCGTACGAGAAGCGGTCGCGGTCGGCGAGCCAGCACTCGTTGACGTCCTCGTTCTCGAGCGGCAGGATGCGGACGACCTGCGCGCCCTTGACCTGGACGATCAGGTTGGCACCGGTCGAGTCGTGCGGGCTCACGCCCTTCCTGCGCGAGAGCTCCCAGGAACGCGCGCTGTAGCGGAACGGCTTGGAGGTGATCGCACCCACCGGGCAGAGGTCGATCATGTTGCCGGAGAGCTCCGAGTCGACGGTGTCGCCTGCGACCGTCGTGATCTCGGAGTGCTCGCCGCGATGGATCATGCCGAGCTCCATCACGCCGCC
>DATIDZ010000447.1:0-7021 GCA_035456045.1 Caldimonas sp. | reverse complement strand
GGGCGCGCAGATGGCGCACCAGCACGATCGAGAAGCCGATCAGCGCGGCGAGCGCGGCGACCAGCGCGAGCGCCTCGCTGACCAGCGCAGCGCGGTACGTGGCATCGGCTTCCGCCTGGCGCGACGTCAGGTGCTGCGCCTCGTTCCTCGCCATCTCCGCGGCGGTCGCGCGCAGCGCCTCCATCTCGGCGCGGCCAGCGCCGAGCGAGATCACGTCGCGGGTCAGGTCGAAGCCCTTGCGATCGCGCAGCCCGACGGTCAGCTCGAGCTCGCCGAGCTTGGCGCCGACGCGGCGCCGCACCTCGGCCATCAGGCGCTGCTGTTCGGGGTCTTCGCGCGCCAGCCGCTCGAGCGCGTCCATCTGCGCCTGGATCGAGGCGACCGCTTCGCGGTACGGGCCGAGGTACTCGGCACGGCCCGTGATCACGTAGCCGCGCTGGCCGCTTTCGGCGTCCTTCACCAGCGACAGAACGTTGTCGAGCGCGAGCAGCAGCTCGTTGCTGTGCAGCACCGCCGCCGACTCGTGGCGGAGCGCGGCGGTGTGATAGACCGAGACGGCGGCATTGCCGACGAGCACGGCCGCACCGATCGCCGCTGCGGCCATGACGATGCGGCCGACTCTCCTGGCCATCACGGATCCTCGCTCGTTCAGGGTCGCAACAAAGGTCGTCGAGCGAGCGCGCCGGGGCTGGCGCACAGGCCCCGGCGGGGATTCTCGCAGAGCGTCCCTAAAATCATCGGTTCCCTACCGGTCGCCCCATGCCCCGCAAACTCTTCGTGACGACGGCGTTGCCGTACGCAAACGCGCCGTTCCACATCGGCCACATGATGGAGTACATCCAGGCCGACATCTGGGTGCGCTTCCAGCGCATGCGCGGCCACGAGGTGCACTTCGTGTGCGCCGACGACGCCCACGGCGCGCCGATCATGATCGCCGCCGACAAGGCCGGCAAGACGCCGCAGGAGTTCGTCGCCGAGATCGCCGCCGGCAGGAAGCCCTTCCTCGACGGCTTCCACATCTCGTTCGACAACTGGCACTCGACCGACGGCCCGGAGAACCACGCGCTCGCGAAGGACATCTACCTGCACCTGAGGAAGGAAGGCCTGATCGCCGTGAAGTCGGTCGAGCAGTTCTTCGACCCGGTGAAGTCGATGTTCCTGCCCGACCGCTACATCCGCGGCGAGTGCCCGGTGTGCGGGACGCCCGACCGCTACGGCGACAGCTGCGACGTCTGCGGCTCGGTGTACGCGGCGACCGCGCTGAAGAACCCGCACTCGGTGCTGTCGGGCGCGACCCCGGTGCTGAAGTCGAGCGAGCACTATTTCTTCCAGCTCTCGTCGCAGCGCTGCCTCGATTTCCTCAAGCGCTGGACGAACGAGCCCGGGCGCCTCCAGCCCGAGGTGCTCAACAAGATCAGCGAGTGGTTCACCGTCGACGAGCACGGCCACGGCGGACTCGCCGACTGGGACATCAGCCGCGATGCGCCCTACTTCGGCATCGAGATCCCCGACGCGCCCGGCAAGTACTTCTACGTCTGGCTCGACGCGCCGGTCGGCTACCTCGCGTCGCTCAAGAACTACTTCGACAAGGGCGGCGCGAAGGCGAAGGGCGAGCCGCGCTCGTTCGACGAGTTCATGGCCGACCCGGCGGTCGAGCAGATCCATTTCATCGGCAAGGACATCACTTACTTCCACACGCTGTTCTGGCCGGCGATGCTGAAGTTCAGCGGCCGCAAGGTGCCCGACCGCGTCTACGTGCACGGCTTCATCACCGTCAGCGGCGAGAAGATGAGCAAGAGCCGCGGCACCGGCATCTCGCCCCTGCGCTACCTCGAGATCGGCATGAACGCCGAGTGGCTGCGCTACTACATCGCGGCGAAGCTCAACGCGCACGTCGAAGACATCGAGTTCAGCCCGGAAGACTTCGTCGCCCGCGTCAACGCGGATCTGGTCGGCAAGTACGTCAACATCGCCAGCCGGGCGGCGAACTTCATCAACAAGAAGTTCGCCGGCGCGCTGCGCCTGAGCGGCGACGCCGATGCGCTCGTCGCGCAGGCAAGCAGCGACGCGGCGACCGTCGCCGAGTTCTACGAGGCGCGCGAATTCGGCAAGGCCCTGCGCGAGATCATGGCGATCGCCGACCGCATCAACGGCGAGTTCGACACCGCGCAGCCCTGGCTGCTCGCCAAGGATCCGGCGCGCAGCGGCGAGCTGCAGGACGTCTGCTCGCGGGCGCTGCACGGCTTCCAGGTCCTCTCGATCCTGCTCGCGCCGGTGCTGCCCGCGCTGGCCCGGCGCGTCGCGCGAGAGCTGTTCGGCCGCGACCGCGACTTCGGCTGGCACGACGTCGCCAGCGTGCCGACGCAGATCGCCCCGTACCAGCACCTCATGCAGCGCGTCGACCCGAAGCAGCTCGATGCGTTGTTCGAGGCCGCGCCGGAAGCTGCGCCGGCAGCCGCCGCGCCGGCCTCCGCGGCATCGGCGTCGGTGCCCACCGCCGACCCGATCGCCCTGCCGCTGCCGGGCGGCGAGGCGATCGCCGCGACGATCGGCATCGACGACTTCGCCAAGCTCGACCTGCGCATCGCCCTCATCGTCGCCTGCGAGAAGGTCGAGGGGTCGAGCAAGCTGCTCAAGCTCACGCTCGACGTCGGCGAGGCGCGAACGCGGACCGTCTTCAGCGGCATCCAGTCGGCGTACTCGCCCGAGCAGCTGGTCGGCAAGCTCACCGTGGTGGTCGCCAACCTGGCCCCGCGCAAGATGAAGTTCGGCGTCAGCGAGGGCATGGTGCTCGCCGCGTCGCACGCCGACGAGAAGGCCCATCCCGGCCTCTTCGTCCTCGAGCCGCACGCCGGGGCGCTTCCCGGCCTGCGCGTCCGCTGAGTCGCGGTCCGCCATGACGCCGATGCCGACCGAGGCCGCCCCCGTCGACGTCGTGCAGCGCTACGACGACGGCTCGTGGGACGACGGCCCGACGCGCGGCGTCGAGAACGTCGTCGAGGCCGGCCGCGTGCTCGCGTTCCCGAAGCTCGCCTTCGCGCTCGGCGACGCCGAGCGGCGCTTCCTCGACCCGCGCTGGGCCGACGTCAAGGCGAAGAACGTCTCGGTGCGCTGGCCGTCCGGCGAGCTGCGCGGCGCTGTCGGCGCGGCCGACGACCTGCATGCGCTGCGCGCGATGATCGTTCGCTTCGCCGAGCAGAGCGAGGCGCTCGCGCTGCGCCTGTTCCCGCATTACCGCGGGAACCTGCGCCGCGGCAACACGTCGTTCCGACCGACCGACGTCGCCGGCCGCGTGCGCAGCTGGCGCCAGGACGACACGCGCCTGCACGTCGACGCGTTCCCCTCGAACCCGATGCAGGGCACGCGGCTCCTGCGCGTCTTCTCCAACGTGAACCCGAACGGCGAGCCGCGGCGCTGGCGCGTCGGCGAGCCGTTCGAGGCGCACGTTGCACGCTATCGCGCCTCGCTCGTGCCGCCGCTGCCGGGATCGGCCTGGCTGATGGCGACCGTCGGCATCACGAAGCGGCGGCGAACCCCCTACGACCACGCCATGCTGCAGCTGCACGACCACGCCAAGGCCGACGCCGAGTTCCAGCGCACGAGCCCGCAGGCGCGGGTCGACTTCGCTCCGGGCACGACCTGGGTCTGCTTCAGCGACCAGGTGCTGCACGCCGCCATGGGCGGGCAGCACATGATGGAGCAGACGTTCCTGATCGACGTCGAGCACCTCCTCGATCCCGAGATGTCGCCGCTGCGGACGCTCGAGCGGCTCCTGGGGCGCGCCCTGCTGTAGCGCTCAGACGCCTCGCAAGGCCCGGCGACGGGCCTTTTTTTCGTGCGCATCGCATGTGAATGGGATATGCTTATGACGCACATAGCATTAACATACCGACGCCATGGAATCGAAGACTGCACGACTCACGCTGCTGATCGATCCGGCCAAGAAGGAGGCCTTCGAGCGCCTCTGCGCCGCGCAGGACCTGACGCCGTCGCAGGTCGTGCGCCAGCTCATCCGCGACTACCTGACGCAGCACGGCGTCACCTACACCCCGTCGGGCGCGCGCGCCGGACGCGCCCGGTCCGCGCGGCGCGGCTGACCGGCCACGGCGATGGACGGCTCCTTCGACCCGACGCGCTGGCTCGCGCTCGACTGGGTGCTCGTCGCCATCGCCGCCTGGCTCGGCGTCGGCGGCCTCGGCCTGCTCGCACTGCGCAGGCTCCGCTGGGTCGCGCGGGTCCTCTTTCCTGCCGGCGGCGCGGTCGCGCTGCTGCTCTTCGGCACCGCGCTCGCTGCGATGTTCTCGGCACCCCAGAGCGCCGTGCTGCCGCTCGGGCTGCCCGGGCTGCCGTTCCACCTGCGCCTCGATCCGCTCGCGGGCTTCTTCCTGATGGTGATCGGCGCAACGTCGGCCGGAGTCTCGGCGTTCGCCGCCGGCTACTTCCGGAAGGGCGAAGGCACGCCGCCCGGCCTGCTCTGCCTCGAGTACCACGTCTTTCTCGCCAGCATGGCGCTGGTCGTGCTCGCCGACGACGCCTACGCGTTCATGGTGATGTGGGAGACGATGGCGCTGTCGTCGTTCTTCCTCGTCATCGCCAATCACCGCATCGCCGAGATCCGCGAAGCGGGCTATCTCTATCTGCTCGTCGCGCACGTCGGCGCGATCGGCATCCTGCTCTGCTTCGGCGTGCTGCAGGCCAACACCGGCGACTACACCTTCGCCAACATGCGCGCCCAGCACCTCAGCCCGTTCTGGGGGTCGGTCGCCTTCCTGCTCGCGGTGTTCGGCTTCGGCGCCAAGGCCGGCATCGTGCCGCTGCACGTGTGGCTGCCCGAAGCCCATCCGGCGGCACCGTCGCCGGTCTCGGCGCTGATGAGCGCGGTGATGCTGAAGACGGCCGTCTACGGCCTGCTTCGCGTCACCTTCGACCTGCTGCCGGCGCAGATCTGGTGGTGGGGCGTCCTGCTGCTCGCGCTCGGTCTCGCGAGCGCCGTGTTCGGCATCATCTTCGCGGCCGTGCAGGTCGACATGAAGCGGCTGCTCGCCTATTCATCGATCGAGAACATCGGTCTCGTCTTCACCGGCATCGGCCTCGGCGTGCTCTTCTCGGCCTACGGCATGAAGCCGATGTCGGCGCTGGCGCTCACGGCCGCGCTCTACCACGTCGCCAGCCACGCGTTCTTCAAGAGCCTGCTCTTCGTCGGCACCGGCGCCGTGCTGCACGCGACCGGGCAGCGCAGCCTCGGCAAGCTCGGCGGCCTGATCCGCTTCATGCCGTGGGTGGCCTGGCTGACGCTCGTCGGGACGCTGGCGAGCGCCGGCCTGCCGCCGCTCGGCGGCTTCGTCTCCGAGTGGCTGCTCCTGCAGAGCTTCCTCTTCACGCCGGGGCTGCCGAGCTCGTTCCTGAACATGCTGATCCCGGTCGTGGCGGCGCTGATCGCGCTCGTCGCCGCGCTCTCGGGCTACACGATGGTCAAGTTCTTCGGCGTCATCTTTCTCGGCCAGCCGCGCGAGGACAACCACCTGCAGTCGCACCGCGCCAGCACGTGGGAGCGCGTCGGGATGGTGTGGCTCGCGCTCGGATGCGTCGCGCTCGGCCTCGCGCCGGTCCAGGTCATCGGCCTGATCGATCCGGTCACGCGACAGCTGATCGCGACCGGCCTCGGCAGCACCGTGAGTGCGGGCGGCTGGCTGCTGGTGCCGGTCGACATCGACCGCGCCAGCTACGGTCCGGTCGTCTTCCTGCTCGGGCTCGCGGCGAGCTTCGCGCTCGCCTTCCTGCTGGTGCGCAGGCTCTATCACGGGCGACTGCGCCGCGCCGCCCCCTGGGACTGCGGCTACCCGTGGCAGAACGCGCGCATGCAGGACACCGCCGAAGGCTTCGGCCAGCCGATCCGCCAGATCTTCGAGCCGTTCTTCCGCATGCAGCGCGAGCTGCCGTCGCCGTTCGACCGCGAGCCGCGCTACCGCGTCGTCGTCGGCGACCACTTCTGGCACTGGCTCTACCAGCCGGTCGCCGACCTCGTCGAGCGCCTGTCGCGCTGGATCGGCCAGCTCCAGCAAGGCCGGATCGCGGTCTACCTGCTCTACAGCTTCCTGACGCTGGTCGGCGTCCTCGTGGTGGTGCGCAGATGAGCGTCCTCGGCAGCATCTCGCAACTGCTCGAGATCGTCGTCGCGCTGCTGCTCGCGCCGCTCCTCGTCGGCTGGATCAACCAGTGGCGCGCCTGGCTGCAGAACAAGTCCGGGCCCGGACTCCTGCAGCCGTATCGCCTGCTGCACAAGCTGTTCAACAAGGAGTCGGTCGTCGCCCACCACGCGTCGCCGTTCTTCCGCGCGGCGCCGTACATCGTCTTCAGCTGCATGCTGCTGGCGAGCGCGATCATCCCGACGCTCTCGACCGACCTGCCGCTCGCGCCCGCGGCCGACGCGATCGCGCTGGTCGGCCTGTTCGCGCTCGCGCGCGTCTTCATGTCGCTCGCGGCGATGGACGTCGGCACGTCGTTCGGGACGATGGGCGCGCGGCGCGAGATGCTGATCGGCTTTCTCGCCGAGCCGGCCCTCCTCATGGTGCTGTTCTCGGCCTCGCTGATCCCGAAGTCGACCTCGCTCGCGAGGATCGTCGAGACGATCGCGCAGCGCGACCTGGCGATCCATCCGAGCCTGGCCTTCGCGGGCGTCGCCTTCACGATGATCTCGCTCGCCGAGAACGCGCGCGTGCCGATCGACAACCCGGCGACCCACCTCGAGCTGACGATGATCCACGAGGCGCTCATCCTCGAGTACTCGGGTCGGCACCTCGCCCTGCTCGAATGGGCCGCGAGCCTGAAGCTGTTCGCCTACTCGTGCCTCGGGCTGGCGCTGTTCCTGCCCTGGGGCGTCGCCGAGGCGCACGCGCCGCTCGAGCTCGTGCTGGCGCTGCCGGTGCTCGTCCTCAAGCTCGCGATCGGCGGCGCCCTGCTCGCGCTGCTCGAGACGGCGAGCGCCAAGATGCGGATCTTCCGCGTGCCCGAGTTCCTCGCG
>DATIDZ010000446.1:0-3113 GCA_035456045.1 Caldimonas sp. | reverse complement strand
GACGATCAGCCACGAGATCCGCACGCCGATGAACGGCGTGCTCGGCACCACCGAGCTCCTGCTCGAAACGCGGCTCGACGGCGTCCAGCGCCATCTCGCCGAGACCGCCCATCAGTCGGCGACCGCGCTGCTGGCGCTCATCGACGACGTGCTCGACCTGTCACGCATCGGGGCGAGCAAGCTGACGCTCCGTGTGACGAGCTTCGACCTGCGTGCGCTGGTGCACGAAGCCGTCGACCTGATGGCGACGACGGCGCGCGGCAAGCCGGTCGCGCTGAGCTGCACGATCTCCTGGCGGCTGCCGAGCCGCGTCGAAGGCGATCCGATGCGGCTGCGGCAGGTGCTGGTCAACCTGCTCCACAACGCGGTGAAGTTCACCGAGCGCGGGCGCATCGTCCTCGACGTGACGGTCCTGGGCCAGACCGACCAAGCGGTGCAGCTCCGCTTCGAGGTGCGCGACACCGGCATCGGCATCGCCGAGGACCAGTTCGATTCGGTGTTCGACGCGTTCACGCAGGTCGACGCGTCGAGCACGCGGCGCCACGGCGGCAGCGGCCTCGGCCTGGCGATCGTCAAGGAGCTCGCCGAGCTGATGGGTGGTCGGGTCGGCGTCGACAGCCGCGTCGACCACGGCTCGACCTTCTGGCTCGAGCTGAACCTGAAGCGAGCCGACGATCACGCGCCGCCGCCCGCGCCCGAAGCGGCGGGCGATGCCGTTCCGTCGGCGCACATCCTGCTCGCCGAGGACGACCCCGTGAACCGCCTGGTCCTGGCCGCGATGCTCGAGCACCTCGGCTGCCGGGTCGACATCGTCGACGACGGCGATGCCGCGCGGAGCGCGGCCTCGACCACGCGCTACGACATGATCTTCATGGACTGCCACATGCCGGTGATGGACGGCTTCGCGGCGGCGCGCGGCATCCGCGACGGCGAAGCCCAGGACGGTCGCCCGCGCACGCCGATCGTCGCCCTGACCGCGCTCGCGCTGGACGGCGACCGCGAGCGCTGCCTCGACGCCGGCATGGACGACTACATGACCAAGCCGGTTCGCGCCGAGCAGCTCGCTGCGGCCGTGCAGCGCTGGGCAACCCCTCGACGCGACGCCTGAGGCGGCGACGCTCGCCGCGTCGCGCGCCCGGAGTCGCCTTACTCGGGCAGGCGGCCGAGCCCGTACATCGTCTCGAGCACCGGCCCCGGCGCACCCAGCATGGCGAACCAGCGGTTGTAGATGTCGGGCAGCGCGTTGCTGCGGTAGATCTGCGCAAGCGCGGCGTCGACGGCCTGCTTCATCGCCCAGTCGCCGCGCGGCAGCGCGATCGCGTACGGCTCGAACGACAAGGCATCGCCGAGCAGGGCGAGCGCCTTCGGGTCCTTGGCCTTCGTGACCAGGCCGAGGAGGAGGACGCGGTCGCTCGCGAAGGCGTCGATCGCCCCGGATTCGAGCTGCTCGAGCCCGTCCTCGCGCGACTTCACCTTGACCACGACGGCCGACAGGACGTTCGTCTTCAAGGCCTCGTTCAGCGCGCGCTCGTTGCTCGTGCCGGCGATCACGCCGATCTTTTTGCCCGAGAGGTCCTTCAGCGAGTTGCCCGTGGTCGAGGCGCGGATCAGCAGGCCGGTGCCGTCGAGGAAGGTCAGCGCGGAGAACGACACCTCCTTCATGCGGCCGAGCGTCACGGTGCTCGCGCCGCACTCCATGTCGGCCTGGCCGGCGGCGATCGCGCTGAACCGCGTCTGGGTCGTCACCGGCACCCACTTGACCTGCAGCGGCGAAACACCGATCTGCCGCTCGATCACGGCGATGACGCCGCGGCAGAGGTCGACGGTGTACCCCGCCGGCTTCTTGTCGGCGTCCTCGAACGAGAACGGCAGCGCGTCGGTGCGATAGGCGACCGAGATCGTCTTCGTGTCGTGGATCTGCTTGAGGCGGCCTTCGAAAGGCGCCGTCGCCATCTGGGCGAAGGCGATCGTCGGAAGAAGGCTCAAGGCGGCAAGAACAAGGCGGCGACTCGGCATCGGTGGTCCCGTGGTTGAAGGGGGCCCCGCGGGGGGCGCGGGGTCGGGCATTCTAGGGCGACGCTGTCGTGCGCCGGCCCCGTGCAAGCCGACCGCCGGGCAGTTCGGCTTCCCCTCCAGCCGACTACGGGGTCGGGACCAGCTCGGCGGAGCACGCCATCGCCGAGTAGATCGGGCCGATGCTGATGTCCGAGCCGGCGACCACCCGCACGACGGGCGTGCTGTCATCCGGAGAAAGCGACGAGCACGTCCAGCGCACGAAGCCCACCGGTGCGCTGTTGAGCGGCAGCGCCTGCAGCCGCAGCACGGTGTAGGGGGAGCCACCCACGCCGACGTTGACGTTGCAGAGCTGCGCGGCCGCGAGGGGGCCGCAGCTGATGCTCGGCGTGTCGGGAACGACGAGGTTGCCGAACCGGTCGGGGACCAGGTCGCGCACCAGGCCGATCCACGCGCCGGCCGGCACCGCGCTGACCGAGAAGGTCGAGCCCGGAATCAGCTCGAACGCCGGCCGGCAGCCGCTGTTGTGATCGATCGTCAGCGTCAGGGTGTCGATGTCGCCACGGAGGCTGCAGTCCCCGCCGAACCAGCCGGTGATCTTCCAGCCGGGCCATGCTCTTGCGGTCAAGGTCAGCGCGGTCCCGCTCGGGTAGTCGCCGCGCCACTTGGGGCACGGATCGGCCAGTTCGGCATAGCCGCTGCACTGGATGGTGCCGGCGGCGTCCTTGACGGATCCGCCGTAGAGCGAATAGGAGAAGTTGCCGCCGGCGTTGAAGCCGAACAGGTTGAACTGGAAGGTCGGCAGGAACGACGGGGTGACGGTGAGCAGCGCGGCGGCGCTGGTCACGCTGCCCGAGGCGTTGCTGGCGACGGCGCGGAACTGCCGTCCGCCGTAGCCGAGCGGCACCCCGGGAATCCGCACCACGTCGCTGGTCTCGCCGTTGATGTTGCTCCAGGTGGCGCCGCCGTCGACGCTCAGCTGCCATTGCAGGGTCGGCGTCGGCGTGCCGCTCACGCCGACGACGAACGACGCCGTCTGTCCGGCCTGGATCGTCGTGTTGCTCGGCTGGCCGACGATGGCGGGCGCTCCCGACGCGGCA
>DATIDZ010000445.1:0-3812 GCA_035456045.1 Caldimonas sp. | reverse complement strand
CATGCGAATACTGCCCGCCGTTCTCGCGCACGCCGCGCGGATAGGCCTGGATGTAGCCGGGATTGTTGGGCGAGTCCTTCAGTGGCGGGTGCAACAGGCGCAGCAGGCCGGCCTGCCGGTCCACCAGTTGCCGCTCCATCTCATAGAGCGCGGGCTTGGTGAAAGCTTCGGTGGACGCGCCCGACAACACCGACCACGCCTGGGCGATCAGGTCGATGCGGCATTCGGGGTTGGCGGCCGAGCCCAGCGGCTCGCCGTTGTCGAAGAAGGCGCGGCGGAACCAGGAGCCGTCCCAGCCGTCCGAATGCAGTGCGGCGATCCAGCCGGCGCGCGCCTCGTCCCAGCGCTGCGCGCGCGCATGCTCGCCGCGGTTGCGCGCCAGCGGTGCGAAGCGTTCGACCACCGTGCACAGGAACCACGCGAGCCACACCGACTCGCCGCGGCCGAGGTGGCCGACACGGTTCATGCCGTCGTTCCAGTCGCCCGTGCCCATCAGCGGCAGACCGTGGGCGCCGACGCGCAGGCTGCGATCGATGGCGCGCGCGCCGTGCTCGTACACGCTCGCCGTCTCTTCGCTCACGGCCGGAGCGTAGTACGCATCCTCGGCGCCTTCGGGGATCGCGGCACCTTCGAGGAAGGGCACGTCGACGTCGAGCACGCTCGCATCGCCGGTCGTCTCGACGTAGTGCGCGCACGCGTGGGGAAGCCAGAGCAGGTCGTCGGAGAAATGCGTCCGCACGCCGGCGCCGGTCGGCGCATGCCACCAGTGCTGGACATCGCCCTCGCCGAACTGGCGTGACGCCGCGAGCACGATCTGCTGGCGCAGCAGCGCAGGCGCCGCCCATGCGAGCGCCATCGCGTCCTGCAGCTGGTCGCGAAATCCGTAGGCACCGCCGGCCTGGTAGAAGCCGGCGCGCGCCCACAGCCGGCACGCGATCGTCTGGTAGAGCAGCCAGCGGTTGACGAGCGCATCGAAGAGCGGATCGGGCGTACGGACCGCGGTCGCGCCGAGCAGCTCGTCCCAGCGTGCGCGAACGCGTTGCAGGCGGCGCAGCGGCGGCACCAGCGCCGCCTGCTCGGCGAGCAGGAGCGCGGCCGCCTCGCTGGGGCCGTAGCCGAGCAGGAAGACGCGGTCGATCGAGTCGCCGGCGCGCACCGTCAGGCGCGTCGAGAGGACGGCGCACGGGTCGAGCCCGCAGCCGCTCGCCTGCGCGAAATGGTCGGCGACGACGGCGTTGCCGCGCGCGTCGAACAGCTCGCGCCGGTCGCAGGTCCAGTCCGCCGGCTCCTCGCTGTCGCCGGCGAGGGCGAAGAAGGCGGTGCCGCCGCCGAAGCCGGCCGAGCGATCGCGCTGCGTGCAGAAGAGAACCGTCGCCTTGCCTTCGACGGGCTCGCCGCCGCCCTCGAGCACGTCGTCGCTGCCGGGCGCGGCGCGAACGTGTGCGACATGGGTATGGGTGCTGCTGCGGTCGCTGCGCTGCGCGCCGAGGATCCACTCGGCGACGCCGACGAGGCGCAGCTGGAGGGTGCGGTGGCCCCGGTTGACGAGGCGAACGCGCACCTGCTTGACGGCGCTCTCGCTGTCGACGCACCAGGTGACGCTGGTCTCGAGCGCGCCGCGCCGATGGCCGATCACCGTGTAGCCCTGGCCGTGCGCGACGCGGTACTCCGACTCGGCGTCGCCGCTCGCCGACGGCGTCGCGCTCCAGGCCTCCAGCGTGCGCAGGTCCTGCAGCACGATCCACTCGCCGGCCGGGTCGGCGACGGCGTCGTTCGACCACGGCGTCAGCATGTTGAGCCGGCTGTTCATCGCCCAGCTGTAGCCTCCGCCGGCTTCGCTGACCTGCGCGCCGAAGTGCGGGTTGGCGAGGACGTTGACCCAGGGCCGCGCCGGCCGCGACAGCGCGCTGACGTCGAAGCGGAACTCGCCGCCGGCGGGCGCGAAGTCGCCGATCGGCCGCGCCGCGCCGCTCGCGCTCGGCGACGTCTCGCCGCCGAGCGCGACCACCGACGTGCCCTGGCGCTCCTGGAACGACCGCTCGTGCAGCTCGACGAGCTCCTGCACGTGGTGGGCGAGCGGGCGGCCGTCGGCGTTGAGGCGAACGCGCGCCAGTGCGCGCAGGGTCGCCATCTCGTCGGCGTGCAGGTCGCTCGACTGGAGCAAGTGGAATGCGGTGGCGCCGCAGCCGGGTTGCGCCGAGAGCGCGGCCGCGTGCGCTTCCTTGAGCGAGGCGATCGCGCGGCTGAGCGGCATCAGGTAGGACGTGGGCTCGTGGTTGACGACGACCAGGTCGCAGGCGACGCCGCCCCACGACCACAGGCGAAGCGCCTGCGCGAGCGAGCGCAGCAGGCCGAGGCCCTGCTCGACGCCGGCCGAGACGAGGACGATCGGCAGGTCGCCCGAGATGCCGAAGCGCCAGAGCAGGCGCCGGTCGCATACGTCGCCGGCCTCCGCGGCGCGCAGGTGCGTGCGGGCGAGCGAGAGCGAGAGCGCGGTCGAGAGCGTCTGAATGGCGGCGAAGTTGTCGGCGGTGATCCGCATCTCGCGCAGGCGGATCCCGGTCAGGGTGGCCGACATCAGCGAGGCACGCGCGATGTTGCCGACCTGGCGGTACTTGTCGATGACGGCGCGCAGGGTGGCCGTGTCGTCGGCGGCGGCGGTGCAGAACGTGAGCCGCACCTTGGCGTTGGGCGAGATCTGCAGGCGCACGGCGAACGCGGCGACCGGGTCGAGGCCGGTGTCGAACGTCGCGCCGTCGCGGCCTTCGGGCACGTCGGGGGGCTCGTCGAACTCGGCGAGCGGGCGGCTGGCATCGCGGTTGCGGCCGAGCCAGCGCTGGCGATCGACCTGGATCCGCACGGCGACGTTGGCAGGCTCCACTTCGGCGAGGAAGTTCGCCGCGACGACGCCTTGGTCGGTGACGAGGCGGGGTTTTCTCTCCAGCACGATCGCCTGGTGGCGGGGCTGCCACTCCGCGCTCACGAACAGGTTCGAGAACGCCGGATGCGATTCGTCGGCGCGCGGATCGGCGAGCGTGACCTCAAACGACGACAGCAGCTCGAGGTCGAGCGTGCGCTCGCCGCAGTTGTGGAGGACGACCTGGCGGAACTCGATGTCGTCCTCGGGGCTGACCCACACGGTCGTCGTCGCCTCGAGCTCCGACCAGATCGCGCTGAACGCGATGCGGTCGGCGTGCAGGCTGCAGTGGTAGTGCCCGGCCGGGTCGGGGGCGGGGTGCTGCGTCAGCGACACCGGGCGCGGCTGGCGGTCCCAGCGGACGAAGAAGAACCAGCCGTAGGCGTCGCGCAGCGCGTCGTCGCGCGAGCGCGTGATCGCCAGATTGCCGCGCCGGCTCGCGCCGGCGCCGTTCGCGCGCAGGGCGACGGCGTAGCGGCCGTTCGACATCAGGTGCGTGGGCTCGATCGCCGTCATGCCCGGCGGCACTTCGCGGAACATGCCCGGCGAGCGCTTCAGCTGCACGCTCGAGATCAGGCTGGCCGGCGGCTCGCGCAGCGGCGGCACCTCGCGCGGCGCGCGTTCGTGCAGGAGCGACGCCACCGCCTCGATCCGCGCATCGCCCATGCCCCAGTGGCGCGCGACGCCGTCGAGCAGGACGTTCGCGATCGAGACGATGCTCATGCCCTGGTGGTGGGACATGAAGGTGCTGACGCGGGCGACGCCTTCGGCGCCGGACTGCCGTCCGGGCGAATAGTCGAGCGCCTCGATGAAGCCGTAGCGTCCGCGCGCGCGCGCGTGCTCGAGCCGGCGCAGGTTGGTCGCGGCGCGGTGCGGCGAGACCTGCGCCGCCAGG
>DATIDZ010000444.1:0-10495 GCA_035456045.1 Caldimonas sp. | reverse complement strand
GCTTCTTCATCGTCGCCGCCGAACGGGAGCAATCCTTCGTTCACGCTCGCCAGGATCACATGCGGCCACTCGAGCCCCTTGGCCGCATGCAAGGTCGACAGCGTGACGACGTTCTGGTCGTCGCCGCGCTCGGCCAGGCTGATGATCACGGAGATCGTCTGCGCGACGGCGAGGACGCTTTGCGCTTCTTCCGCGTCTCCGGTCGCCGCCGATCCGCTGCCGCCGCAACGGCGCGCGATCCAGTCGACGAAGTCGAGCACGTTGGCCCAGCGCGCGGTCGCGAGGGCGGGCGATTCCTCGCCCTCGTGCAGGTGCTCCTCGTAGCCGATCTCCTTCAGCCAGCCGAGGAGCAACGCCTTCGCCGGCTCGCCGCCCGTCGTCTCGCGCGCCCGGTCCTGCAGCGCGTTCACGCAGCGGCCGAACTCGTGCAAGCCGGCGATCGCGCGCTTGGGCAGCGCGTCGGCGAGCGTCTCGGCGAAGAGCGCCTCGAACAGGCTCGACTTCCAGCGGCCGGCGAACGCGCCGAGCGCGGCGAGGGTCTGGTGGCCGATGCCGCGCTTGGGGCTGGTGACGGCGCGCAGGAACGCCGGGTCGTCGTCGAGGTTGACGATCAGTCGCAGCCACGCGCAGAGATCGCGGATCTCGGCGCGGTCGAAGAAGCTCTGGCCGCCCGAGACCTTGTACGGGATGCCCGCCTTGCGCAGCGCCTGCTCGAAGACGCGCGCCTGGTGATTCGCCCGGTACAGGACGGCGACGTCGGCGAAGGCGGCGCCGGCGCCGCGCAGCGACTCGATGCGAGCGACGGCGCGCTCGGCCTCGTGCACTTCGTCGTCGCACTCGACGACGGCGACCGGCTCGCCGGCACCGAGCTCGCTCCACAGCTTCTTCTCGTAGAGCTTCGGGTTGTTCGCGATCACCGCGTTGGCGGCGGCGAGGATGCTGCCGGTCGAGCGGTAGTTCTGCTCGAGCGCGATGACCTTGAGCTTCGGATAGTCGGCGGGCAGGCGCTTCAGGTTCTCGACCGTCGCGCCGCGCCAGCCGTAGATGCTCTGGTCGTCGTCGCCGACGGCCGTGAACAGGCCGCGATCACCCGCGACCAGCTTCATCAGCTCGTACTGGACGCCGTTCGTGTCCTGGTACTCGTCGACGAGGACGTAGCGCAGGCGCGCGCGCCACGCGTCCCGGACCTCGGCATCGCCGCCGAGCAGGCGCGCCGGCAGCACGATGAGGTCGTCGAAGTCGACGGCACGGTACGCGCTGAGGCGTTCCTCGTAGCGCTGCATCACCCGCACCGCGACGATCGCGTCTGCGCTGCTTCCTTCGTGCTCGCCGGCCAGCACTTCGGCTTCGGCGGCGGCCGAGGCGAGGCCGCGGTTCTTCCATGCGCCGATCGCCCACTGCCAGCGGCGCGCGAGGGCGTTGTCGGTCGTGCCGCCCGCTTCTTTGAGGACGCCCAGCACGTCGTCGCTGTCGAGGATGCTGAAGTTGGCGGGCAGGCCGAGCGCGGTGCCGTGCTCGCGCAGGATGCGAACGCCGAGCGAGTGGAACGTGCTGACCGCGAGCTTGGCCGCGGCGCGCCCGCCGACGAGCGCTCGCGCCCGCTCGCGCATCTCCGCCGCCGCCTTGTTCGTGAACGTGATCGCCGCGATCTCGTCCGGCGCGTAGCCGGCATCGAGCAGGCGCGCGATCTTGTGGACGATCACGCGCGTCTTGCCCGACCCCGCGCCGGCGAGGACGAGGCACGGGCCGCCCAGGTGATGGACGGCCTCGAGCTGCGCTGGATTGAGGGTCGCGCCCGGCGCCCGGTCGGCGCTCAGTTCAGTTCGCCGCAGAGACAGTGGACGACCGCCGTGAAGGGCTTCCGTCGCTCGGCGATCTCGGCGACCCAGCCGAGGTCGCGCGCTGCGCCGCCCATGAGCTGCGGCGCGATGCCCACGGCAGCGCCGATGCGCGCGTCGATCTCGGCGCCCACCAGCGCGGCGATCTTCGCGTTGAGCATGCTGACGAACTGGGCGAACTTCCCCGGGTCGCGCTCGATGTAGACGACGCGCGGCTTGTCGCCGAGCTTGGCGCGCGTCGCGGCGGAGCGGACGGCGTCGCCGAACTGGCCGATGGTGTCGACGAGCCCGCGCTCCTTGGCCTGGGCCCCCGTCCACACGCGCCCCTGGGCCACCGCGTCGATCTTCTCGGCGGTCGTCTTGCGCGCGGCCGCGACCTTCGTCGTGAAGTCGAGGTAGGTGTGGTCGACGCTCTTCTGGATCAGGTCGGCCAGCCGGGGGTCGAGCGGCAGGCGCGGATCGTCGGCGTTGCGCAGCCACGTCGTCGCGACGCCGGCGGGATGGATGCCGAGCTTGGCGAAGGTCTGGTCGGCGGTCGGCAGGAGGGCGAACACGCCGATCGAGCCGGTGATCGTCGCGGCATCGGCGACGATCTCGTCGGACGCCGTCGAGATCCAGTAGCCGCCCGACGCGGCGACGTTGCCCATCGAGACGACGACCGGCTTGCCGGCGGCGCGCGTCACCTCGAGCTCGCGCCGGACGAGCTCGGAGCCGAAGACGCTGCCGCCGGGCGAATCGACGCGCAGGACGAGCGCCTTCACGTCCTTGTTGTCGCGCGCCTTCTTGATCAGGTTGGCGGTCGACAGGCCGCCGATCGTCCCCGCCGGCGCCTGGCCGTCGACGATCTCGCCCTCGGCGACGACGACGCCGATCGCGTCGCCGCTGACGCGCGGCCGGACATGGCCGAGATAGTCGTCGAACGAGATCTGGCGGAACGTGTTCTCGTCGTCGTCCTTGGCGCCGCGCGCGATCATCAGCGCGCGCAGCTCGTCGCGCGTCTTCAGCGCATCGACGAGCTTCTCGGCGAGCGCGAACTTGGCCGCATCGCCGCCGACGGCAGCCAGGCGCTGCGGTGCCTCGTCGATGCTCCGCATGATCGATCCGGCGGGCAGCTTCCTTTGCTTCTCGACTGCGTCGACGTAGGTCTGCCAGAGGCCGCCGTAGAGCAGCTTGTCGGCCTCGAGCGCCGGCGCCGACGGCTCGTTGGCGATGAACGGCTCGACCGCGCTCTTGAAGGTGCCGACGCGCACGACGTTGACGGTGACGCCGAGCTTGTCGAGCGCGTCCTTGTAATAGTTGCGCAGGCTCCCGAAGCCGGCGATGTAGACCATGCCGAGCGGGTGGAGGTACACCTCGTCGGCATGCGCGGCGACGTAGTACTGGCGCTGGTCGTAGCCCGAGCCCCAGGCGACGACCTTCTTGCCGCTCGCCTTGAAGCGGTCGATCGCGGCGGCGATCTCGCGCAGCGTCGAGAACCCCGTCGGCCGCATCTCGTCGAGGACGACGACGAGGCTCGTGATCTTGGGGTCCTCGGCGGCGGCATCCAGCGCGTTGAGGACGTCGCGAAGCTGAACCTTCTGCACCGCCTCGCCGCGCACCTGGTCGAGCGCCGTCGAGCGCAGGCTGCCGCTCTTCTGCTCGCCGATCGAGCCGTCGATGCGCAGGACGAGGGCGGTCTTCTCGGCCAGCGGCAGCGGCCCGCTCTTCACGAACGCGACGATCGCCGCGATCAGGATGAGCATGAACAGCAGGTTCAGGACGACGCGACGGCTGACGTCGACGACGCGCCAGGCACCGCGGAAGAACCGGCGCACGGGGCCGGGCTGGGTGGAGGACATGGAAGGCTGCGGCGGGGAAAGTCGGCTAGCTTAAGCGACTGCAGGAAGGCCGTGCCGCGCGCGGGGAGAGGGGCGAGGCGACAACTTGCAATACTGCGGCCGCATGCAGGCCATCCTCGCCGTCACGATCCCCTTCTTCGCGCTGGTCCTGCTCGGCTGGTTCGCGGCCCGCTCCTACTGGCTCCCGGAGAGCGCCATCCCGGGGCTCAACGCCTACGTGCTCTTCTTCGCCTTGCCGTGCATGCTGTTCCGCTTCGGCTCGAGCCTGCCGATCGGCCGCCTGGCCGACCCGGTGCTGCTGGCCGTCTACCTGGTCGCGGCGCTCGCGATCATCGCCTTGACGATCGCCGTCACGGTGCGGCGCCCGGGCCGCCCAGGCGGCGTGAGGCTGCGCGACGCCGCCTTCGGCGCGCTCGTCGCCGCGTTCCCCAACGCCGGCTTCATGGGCGTGCCGCTGCTCGTCGCGCTGCTCGGCGACAACGCCGCCGGGCCCGTGATCGGCGCGATCGTGGTCGACCTCGTCGTCACCAGCACCCTGTGCGTCGCGATCGCGCAATCGCAAAGCCACCGCTCGCGGGCCGCCGACGAGCGATCGATGCTGACGGCAGCGGCGCTGTCGCTGCGCGGCGCGCTCACCAACCCGCTGCCCTGGGCGATCGCGCTCGGCGCCGTCTTCGCCGCGACCGACCGCGAGCTCCCGGCGCCGCTGGCCCAGGTCGTCCGCATGCTCGGCGATTCGGCCGCGCCGGTGGCGCTCTTCACGATCGGCAGCGTGCTCTGGCGCGCAGGGCAGCATGCGCACACGAAGACGCCGGTCGCGCAGTACCTGCCGGTCGCGCTGATCAAGCTGCTCGTCCATCCGGCCCTGGTGTTCGCGATCGGCCTCGCCGCGCGCGCCCTCGGCGCGCCGCTGCCGACCTTCGCGCTGATGGTGCTCACCCTCACCGCGGCGCTGCCGAGCGCGAGTAACGTCTCGCTGCTCGCCGAGCGCTACGGCGCCGACAACGGCCGGATCGCGCGGATCATCATGGCATCGACGGTGCTCGCGTTCTCGACCTTCTCGGCGACGGCGTGGCTGTTCGGCGCGGGACGCGGGGCCTAGACGCTCGGCCCCGGAGCGCGTTAGTCTGTCGTTCATCGGCCGGGCCGGCGCGCCAGCGAGAACCCGTCTTCGCTTGCCGACTCCCCCGACCCCCGGACCCGCAAAGGACGCTCAATGAAACTCACTGCGGCGCAGCGCGCGCAATTCGACCGCGACGGCTACCTGTTCTTCCCCGGTCTCTTCAGCAGCGAGGAGACCCGCACGCTGACCGCCGCCGTGCCGGAGCTGTACCGCCGGCGCGAGGCCTACAACGTGCGCGAGAAAGGCAAGGACGCCGTGCGGACCAACTTCGCCGCGCATCTCTACAGCGAGCCGTTCGCGCGGCTCGCGCGCCACCCGCGCATGGTCGAGCCGGTGCAGGACCTGATCGGCGAGGCGCTCTACATGCACCAGTTCAAGATCAACGGCAAGCAGGCCTTCGACGGCGACGTCTGGCAGTGGCACCAGGACTACGGCACGTGGAAGAACGACGACCTCATGCCGGCCGAGCGGGCGATGAACGTGGCCATCTTCCTCGACGACGTCAACGAGTTCAACGGGCCGCTGATGTTCATCCCCGGCAGCCACCGGCGCGGCGTCGTCGACGCGAGGCACGACCTGACGACGACGAGCTATCCGCTCTGGACGATCGACAACGCGCTGATCGCGCAGCTCGTCGAGCGCGCCGGCGGCCGAGGCGGCTTCGACGCCGCCGGTCGATATGTTCCCGGCGGCATCGTCTCGCCGACCGGCCCGGCCGGATCGATGATCCTGTTCCACGGCTGCCTGGTGCACGCCTCGGGCTCGAACCTCTCGCCGTGGGATCGCGTCAGCGTCTACCTGAGCCTGTGCGCGGTCAGCAACCACATCCGCCGCTTCAAGCGTCCCGAGTACATCGCGCACCGCGACTTCACGCCGATCGAGTGCCTGCCCGACGATTGCCTGCTGAAGGACTACCCCGTCGACTTGCCGTGGAAGGACGGGATGCCGGCGAGCGCGCTCGCGACGTCGAGCGACGAGCAGAAGATCGCGGCATGAGCCTCCACGCGCAGTTGCAGCGGCGCGCCGCCGAGGGCCGGCCGATCCGCATCGGCCTCATCGGCGCCGGCAAGTTCGGCTCGATGTACCTGGCGCAGGTTCCGCGCACGCCAGGCGTTCACCTCGTCGGCATCGCCGACCTCTCGCCCGACGGCGCGCGCCGCAACCTGGCGCGGGTCGGCTGGGCCGACGAGCGCACGCGCGCCGCGAGCCTCGACGCCGCGATCGCAGGCGGCACGACGCACATCGGCGACGACTGGCGAGCGCTGGTCTCGCATCCCGCGATCGATGTCGTCGTCGAGTGCACCGGCCACCCGATCGCGGCGGTCGAGCACTGCCTCTTCGCGTACGCGAACCGCAAGCACGTCGTCAACGTCACGGTCGAGGCCGATGCGTTCTGCGGCCCGCTGCTGGCGAAGAAGGCGGCCGAGGCCGGCGTCGTCTACTCGCTCGCGTTCGGCGACCAGCCGGCGCTGATCTGCGACCTCGTCGACTGGGCGCGGACGTGCGGCTTCCCGGTCACGGCGGCGGGCCGGGGCCACAAGTGGCTGCCGCATTTCAGCGAATCGACGCCGGAGACGGTGTGGGCGAACTACGGTCTCACGCCGGAGCAGGCGGAGCGCGGCGGCCTCAATCCGAAGATGTTCAACAGCTTCCTCGACGGCTCGAAGCCCTCGATCGAATCGACCGCCGTCGCCAACGCCACCGGCCTGACGGTGCCGAGCAACGGCCTGCTCTACCCGCCGGCGAGCGTCGAGGACATCCCCTTCGTGACCCGGCCGATCTCCGAAGGCGGCGTCCTCGAGAGGAAGGGCATGGTCGAGGTGATCTCGTCGCTCGAGGCGAACGGCCGCAAGATCCCGTACGACATCCGCATGGGCGTGTGGGTCACCGTGGAAGGCGAGACCGAGTACATCCGCAACTGCTTCGAGGAGTACAACGCCCACACCGACCCGAGCGGCCGCTACTTCACGCTCTACAAGCGCTGGCATCTGATCGGGCTCGAGGTCGGCATGTCGGTGGCGAGCGTCGCCTTGCGCGGCGAGGCGACCGGGGTCGCCACGTGCTGGAACGCCGACGTCGTCGCCACGGCCAAGCGCGACCTGCAGCCGGGCGAGCTGCTCGACGGCGAAGGCGGCTACACCGTCTGGGGCAAGCTGCTGCCGGCCGAGACGTCGATGCGCCTCGGCGGACTGCCGCTCGGCCTTGCCCACGATGTCAAGGTGGTCCGACCGGTGAAGAAGGGCCAGAGCCTGTCGTGGTCCGACGTCGCGATGGACACCTCGACGCCGGCCTGGAAGACGCGCCGCGAGATGGAAACGCTCTTCGCCGCGCCGCAGCTGAAGACGGCGTGATCGACCTCGTCTTTCGCGACGCGCTGATCGTCGACGGCCACGGCGGCGAGCCCATCCGGGGCGACGTCGCCGTCGATCGCGGCCGGATCGCGGCCGTGGGCTCGCGGCTCGCCGTCGAGGCCGCTCGCACCGTCGACGCCGACGGCCTCGCGCTGATGCCCGGCATCATCGACAGCCACACCCATTTCGATGCGCAGATCACCTGGGACCCGACGCTCTCGCCGTCGCCCGCGCTCGGCGTGACCACGGCGGTGATCGGCAACTGCGGCTTCACCATCGCGCCCTGCCGGCCCGCCGATCGCGAGCTGACGATGAAGAACCTCACCCAGGTCGAAGGCATGTCGATCGATGCGCTGCGCGCGGGCATCGACTGGCGCTTCGAGACCTTCGGCGAGTACATGGCGCAGCTGCGCGAGCGCGGCAGCGTCGCCAACGTGGCGGCGTACGTCGGCCACTCGTCGGTGCGCACCTATGTGATGGGCGCCGATGCGGCACGCCGCGAGGCGACCGCCGCCGAGATCGCGCAGATGCAGGCGATCGTCCGCGACGCGATGGCGAGCGGCGCCGTCGGCTTCGCCAGCAGCACGAGCCCGGCGCACAACGGCGAAGGCGGCCTGCCGATGCCGTCGCGACTGGCGAGCGAGGCCGAGATGGCGGCGCTCGTCGCGGCGATGGCCGAAGGCGGCCGCGGCGTCTACATGCTGACCAAGGGATCGCACACGACCATCGCGTTCCTCGAGTCGCTCGCGGCGGCGACGCGGCGGCCCGTGATGGTCGCCGCGCTGCTCCACAACAGCGTCGCGCCGCGCGCCGTGTTCGACGACCTCGACGCCATCGCCGCCGCCAACGCGCGCGGCCATCGCCTGCTCGGGCAGGTGTCGTGCTGCGCGCTGACGATGGATTTCACGCTCGCCTCGCCCTACCCGGTCGAGGGGCTGGCGAGCTGGAAGCCGGCCCTCGGCAAGTCGGGAGACGCGCTGCGGGCGGTGCTCGCCGACGCCGCGTTTCGCGCCGGCGTGCGCGCCGAGCTGAAGACGCCGACGACGTTTCGCCTCTTCAACAGCGAATGGGACAAGGTTCATGTCGTCGAGACGGCATCGGCCGGCCTGGCCCGCCACGAGCAGCGCAGCATCGCCGCGATCGCTGCGGACGAGGGGCGCGATCCGCTCGACACGCTGCTCGACATCGCCCTCGCCGACGACCTGAGGACGGTGTTCACCGCCCAGCTCCTCAACAGCGACGAGGACGCCGTCGGCCGGATGCTGAACCACCCGCACAGCATCGTCAGCCTGAGCGACGCGGGCGCGCACCTCACCTTCTTCAACGATGCCGGCTTCGGCCTGCACCTGCTCGGCCACTGGTCGCGCGACCGCGGCGCGATGAGCCTCGGCGAAGCGGTGCGCCGCCTGACGTCGCATCCGGCGAGCGTGCTCGGGCTCGCGGACCGCGGCACGATCGCCGCCGGCCAGGCGGCCGACCTGCTCCTGTTCGATCCGAGGACGGTCGGGCGCGGGCCGAAGCGCCGCGTCCACGATCTGCCGGCGGGCGCCGCGCGGCTCACGACCGACGCGGTCGGCGTGCACGGCGTCTGGGTCAACGGCCGTCAGGTCGCCGACGCTCACGGGCTCGTCGCCGGCGCGCCGCTCGCAGGCGGGTTGCTGACGCGATTCGGCGCCTGAGCGAGGCCCCCGAGTCGCGCGGTCGTCTTTCTCGCAGCTTCAGGGCGAAGGCGAAGGCGAAGGAGGCAGTGCGGCGATCAGCCCGATGAGTGCCTGGCGATACGTCTCGGGGGCCTCCTCGTGCAGCCTGCTGTGGCTGCCGCCCGGGATCTCGACCCACTTCGTTCCGGGCGGCGCTGCATCCCTGAGCTTGCGACCGAGCGCCACCGGCACCGTGTTGTCGCGGTCGCCGTGCAGCATGAGGATGGGCGCGTCGATCCTGCCGATCCGCGCGAGCGAATCGAAGCGCTCGCCGGAGATCCAGACGGCGAGCGGCCCCACCGGCCCGGCAGCGGACGCCGCGAGATCGGCGAGATTGGTGAAGGTCGACTCGACGATGAGCGCCGCGTAGTCGCTGCCGCCCTTCTTGCGGCTCGCCAGGTCGATCGCGACGGCACCGCCCAGCGAATGCCCGTAGATCACGCGCTTGTTCGGTAGCGGCTGATGGCGCACGAGCTCGGCCCACGCCACGTCGGCGTCGGCGAGGATGGTCTTCTGCGAGGGAATGATCGGCGTGCTGTCGCCCCAGCCCCGGTAGTCGACGGCCAGGACGCTGAAGCCCGCGGCGCGCAGGGCTTCGATCTTCGGGTAGTTGCGATAGAGATTGCGGAAGGTCCCATGCAGGTAGAGCAAGGTGGGCGCCGCCGGGTCGGGCGACGGCATCCACCACATCGCCAGCTGCTCGATCGTGCCGGGCTGGTCGCCGGGCACCGCGATCGAATAGGCCGTGTCTCCCGTGCGCAGCCCGCCGAAGCCCTCGAGACGCCCCGGGGCCGGCCGGTACATGAGCGTGCGCGACTTGACGTCGAGCCAGGCGCATCCGGCGAACGTCGACAGCGCGACGAGCATGCACATTGCCCGGGCCGACCGTTGCGCGAGCGCACGCCAGCGGGCTGAGTCACGCGCGCGTGCTGAGACAATGTCGGTCATGAGACTTCTCGCCCCTGCGGCGGCCGCAGGGCTGATCTGGTGTGTCGTTCCTGCGGCTGCGCAGACGGCGGTGGACCCGGCCGCGAGTTCGGCCGTTCCTGGCCTCCCCCAAGAATCGCCCCCCGCCGCCCGCTGGCGCGTGGCGTTCGCGCCGTATGCCGTCCACTACTCGGGCGACTCCGAGCACAAGCCGGTCGTCCTCCTCGGCCTCGAGCGGGAACGGCCCGACGGCATCCTCTGGGGCGGCTCGGTCTTCAGCAACTCGTTCGGGCAGCCGAGCGCCTACGTGTACGGCGGCCAGCGCCTGTACCGCTGGAGCCCCTGGGATCCGCTCTTCGCAGAGTGGTCGGCAGGGCTGCTCTACGGCTACGTGGGGCAGTACAAGAACAAGGTCCCGCTCAACTACAAGGGCTTCTCGCCGGGCCTCACGGCCGGGATCGGCTGGCAATTCACGCCGACGTTCGCCGCCCAGATCCATCTGCTCGGCAACTCCGGCCTGCTGTTCTCCGTGTCGGCGTACTTGCCCTGAGCGTGCGTCGGCACTGCCGCGCGCCCGCGGCGAAGCCGTTGCGACGTCCCATCGAGGCATGATCGACCTGTCGCTCTCCCGGCTCATCGGCGCGATTCTCACCCGTGCGTCGCGCCCAGCGACCGTTCGCCGCCGGAGGTCATCGCGGCTCCTGTAATCTCGACGCCG
>DATIDZ010000443.1:0-5720 GCA_035456045.1 Caldimonas sp. | reverse complement strand
GCAGCTGCATGCCGCCTTGCACGAGCGCTACGCGGGCGAGCGGTTCATCCGCGTCATGCCGTTGCGCGACGAGGCCGCGCTCGCCGAGGGCTACTTCGACGTCCAGGCCTGCAACGACACGAATCGCGTCGACGTGTTCGTGTTCGCGAGCGATACCCAGACGCTTCTGATGTGCCGGCTCGACAACCTCGGCAAGGGCGCCAGCGGCGCCGCGGTGCAGTCGATGAACGTGCACCTCGGACTCGACGAGGCCACCGGGCTGCTCTAGCGCCCGTTCCGCGCGTCGCTCAGGCGGCGCCGTCGGCGGGCGTTCGGTAGTGGTACGAGTAGCCGTCGGCGAAGCCGAGCCGGCGATAGAGCCTGCGCGCCGCCTCGTTGGCGGCGTCGACCTGCAGGTAGCCGACCATGGCACCGTGCGCTGCCGCGTGGGCGAGCAGATGACGGCAGACGCGCTCGGCATGCCCGCGGCCGCGCGCCGCCTCGGCGGTGAAGACGTCGTAGAGCCCGGCGACGTCGCCTTCGACGACGACGAGTCCGGCGGCGACCACCTCGCCTCGCTCGTCGCTCGCGAGCACCGCGTGATGGGCCACTGCCGGCTTGCCGATGCGCTCGGCATGCGCGCGTCGCTCGCCCGGCGAGGAGCCGCGTGCGCGGCCGATCCAGTCGGCGAACGCATCGGGGTCGGCGGCGTCGATGCGACCGCGCGCCGGGTCCGCTGGACCCGGCGCAGCGCAGGCATCGAGCGAGGCGAGAACCATCACCCGGGTGTCGTCGATCCGCGCCATCCCGAGGTCGGCGAGATGGCGGTCGAGATGCGCCGGCTGCGAAAACGGCGTGATGCGCAGGTAGGGGTGCAGGCCGGCCGCAGCGTAGAGCGGCAGGCAGCGCGCGAGCTTGGCCTCGATCGAGAGCCGCCCCGCTGCGACGGCCTGGATGCAGCGCGCGCGTTTCGCCTTGCCGGGGGAGAGGCGCACCAGCCAGCCGTCGACCCAGCGCTGTTCTCGAGGCGCGCTCGCGTTGATGCCGGCCTCCTCGATGCGGGCGAGCAGCGCCTCGTCGAAGACGGGCGCCCTCGTCGCCGACGTCATGCTCAAGCGACCGGCTCTGCGCGCAAAGCGTCGGCGCGCTCGGCCATCTCGCGCGCGAAGTCGAGGAAGGCGAGCGCGCCCTTCGATGCCGGGTCGAAGACGACTCCCGGCAAGCCGTAGCTCGGCGCCTCCGCGAGGCGGACGTTTCGCGGGATGACGGTGTCGAACACCTTGTCGCCGAAATGCGCCTTGAGCTGCTCGCTGACCTGCGACTGCAGCGTGATGCGGGCGTCGAACATGACGCGCAGGATGCCGATGACCTCGAGCGCGGGGTTGAGGTTGGCGTGCACCTGCTTGATCGTGTTGACCAGGTCCGAGAGGCCTTCGAGGGCGAAGTACTCGCACTGCATCGGCACGACGACGCCGTGCGCGCACGACAGGCCGTTCAGCGTCAGCAGGCTGAGGCTCGGCGGGCAGTCGATGAGCACGAAGTCGTAGTCGTCCGCAGCGGCCGCCAGCGCGTCGCGCAGTCGCTTGTCCCGCCGCTCGAGCCCGACGAGCTCGATCTCGGCACCGGCCAGCTCGCGATTGGCGCCGACGACGTCGTAGCCGCCCTGCGGGCTTCTCTGCCGGGCTTCGGCCACGGTGGCGTTTTCGAGCAGCACGTCGTAGACGCTGAGCTCGAGAGCGCGCTTGTCGATGCCGGAACCCATGGTCGCGTTGCCCTGCGGGTCCAGGTCGACGACGAGGGTTCGCCGGCCCAGCTTGGCCAACCCGGCGGCGAGGTTGACCGTCGTGGTCGTCTTGCCCACGCCGCCTTTCTGGTTCGCGATGCAAAAGATGCGCATGGTCGGATCGTTGGCCAGCGTTGGTTTCAAGATAAGCGTGCGCTCGCTGTCGCAGCGCGCTCGAGCCACACGATGCATCGCTCGGCGTTCAACTGCGGAACGACCAGCGGTTCCACGTGGAACGATACGTCACGCTCGAGTTCTGCGAACTCGGGCTCGGGCGCCTTGCCCTTCATGGCCATCCAGATCCCGCAATCGCCCAGCAGGTGACGGGTGGTCGCGACGAGCGTCGAGAGCGAAGAAAAAGCGCGGCTGGCCACGACGTCGAATTGTCCGGAAACGTCCTCGACGCGGGCATGGAGCACGGTGACGTTCTTCAGGCCCAGCGTGGCGCTCGCCTGTCTCATGAACGCGGCCTTCTTTCCGACGCTATCCACGCACGTGACCAGACGGTTCGGCGACGTCATGGCGATGACGAGCCCGGGCAATCCGGCGCCGCTGCCCACATCCACGACTCGCTCGCCGCGGCCGGTGCCCCGCTTCCGGTCGAGGGCCGCGACTGCGGCGACACAGTCGAGGACGTGCTGCACGACCATCGCTCTGGGGTCGCGGATCGCTGTCAGGTTGTACGTCGTGTTCCATCGCTCCATCAGTCGCACGTAGGCCACGAGGCGTTCGACTTGGGACCCGCCAAGCGGCACCTCCAACTGGGAGGCGCCGGCGACGACGAGGTCCGCCAGTTCGGAATCGAGAGGTGCCGGCGGGGACGACGAGGCGCTCAAGAATCGGCGCCGGCGGGCGCGACCGTCAGGTCCGCGCCGCGCGCGCGATGATGTTTGCGCACGTGGACGAGCAGGAGCGACACTGCAGCGGGCGTCATCCCGGGAAGCCGGGCCGCCGCTCCGATGTCGGTCGGCCGCTGCGCAATCAGCGTTTGACGCGCTTCGAAGGACAGCGCGCGAATCTGGCTGAAATCGAGATCTTCGGGGATCAAGGTCGACTCGCTCTTCGCCGATCGCTCCACCTCCGCCCGCTGCTTCTCGACGTAGCCCGAGTAGCGGCTCGCGGTCTCGATCTGGTCGATGACTTGATCCGCCAGGGCACGTCCTGTCTCGGCTCGGAGGGTTTCACGTGAAACCGTCACCGCGGGCGGGGCCAGGGAAATCACCCCATCGTACGAGGCGCCGGGGCGCTTCAGCAGCTCGAGCAGGGTGCGGGACGTCGTCGATCCGTTCGCGTCTGTCGGCGCGATGGCCCGGGTCGCGCTCAGACGCGTCGTTTCACGTGAAACAAGCTCGGTCTTGCGACAGAAGACCGCCCAGCGGGCGTCATCCACCAAGCCAAGCCGGCGACCGGCCTCGGTCAAGCGCAGATCGGCGTTATCCTCGCGCAGCTGCAGGCGGTACTCGGCGCGGCTGGTGAACATCCGGTACGGCTCCGTGACGCCCTTGCTGACCAGGTCGTCGCTCAGGACGCCGAGGTAGGCCTGGTCGCGCTTGGGCACCCACGGCGGATCGTTTCGCGCCTTGAGCGCCGCATTGAGGCCGGCCAGGAGGCCTTGCGCGGCCGCTTCCTCGTACCCGGTGGTGCCGTTGATCTGCCCGGCAAAGAACAGGCCGGCGATGGCGCGCGTCTCGAAGCTGGGATGAAGCGCCCGCGGGTCGAAAAAGTCGTACTCGATGGCATACCCGGGCCGCACGATGTGAGCCGACTCCAGGCCGGCAATCGAATGCACGGCCTCGATCTGCACCGCGAAGGGCAGCGACGTCGAGATGCCGTTCGGGTAGACCTCGTGCGTCGAAAGCCCCTCCGGCTCGAGGAAGACCTGGTGCGAGTCCTTGCCCGCAAACCGATTCACCTTGTCCTCGATGCTCGGGCAGTACCGGGGGCCGACGCCGTCGATCAGGCCGGTGAACATCGGGCTCTGCGCAAAACCGGAGCGCACGATCTCGTGGGTCAACGGGTTGGTCTGCGTGATCCAGCACGAGACCTGGCGAGGATGCTGACGGGGATCGCCGATGAAGCTGAATACCGGCAGCTCGTCCACGGCACGGTCCGGCCCGACGCCGTCACCGGGCTGCTCCTCGAGCTTCGCGTAATCGATCGTCCGGCCGTCGAGGCGCGGCGGAGTGCCCGTCTTCAGCCGGCCCTGGGGCAGCTTGAGCTCCTTCAGTCGCGAGGACAACATCTTGGCCGGGGCTTCGCCGGACCGCCCACCAGCGTGGCTGTCCAGGCCGATGTGGATCCGGCCGTCGAGGAAGGTGCCAGCCGTCAGGACGACGCACGTCGCTTGAAAGCGAACGCCCACTTGCGTTACGACACCGCAGACATGGTCGCCTTGAACCAAGAGGTCGTCGCACGCCGCCTGGAAAAGCGACAGGTTCGGCTGGTTTTCCAGGCGTCGGCGTATCGCCGCCTTGTAGAGGGCCCGGTCCGCCTGCGCACGCGTCGCGCGCACCGCCGGTCCCTTGGAGCCGTTCAGGATCCTGAAGTGGATGCCCGCCTCGTCGGCCGCCGCCGCCATGGCGCCGCCGAGCGCATCGATCTCCTTGACGAGGTGGCCCTTGCCGATGCCGCCGATCGACGGGTTGCAGCTCATCTGCCCGAGCGTTTCGATCGAGTGGGTCAGCAGCAGGGTCGACGCCCCCATGCGCGCCGCGGCGAGCGCAGCCTCGGTGCCGGCGTGGCCGCCACCCACGACGATGACGTCGAAATGTCGAGGAAACTGCATGCGGCCCTTCGCGCGTGAGGGCCGATTGTATTTTTCCCGCGCTCAGTCGCCGGGCGACGGCGCCGAATGGCCTCGAACATCGGCCATCCGGACCATCTCGGTGTGGTCGATGCCGTCCTCGAGATAACGCGGGCTCGCGATGACGAAGCCGAGCGAAGCGTAGAACCCTTCGAGCCGCGACTGCGCCGAGATCCGAATCGACGCGCCGGGCCAGAGCGCGGCGGCGTGCCCGATCGCCCGCACCATCGCCTCGCGGCCCAGGCCGCGCCCGCGGCCTGCTGCCGTCGTGATCACCCGGCCGATCGACGGCTCGGCGTATTTCACGCCCGGCTCGAGCAGGCGTGCGTAGGCCAGCGGCTCGCGTTGCAGGCCAGACCAGGCGGCGAGGTGATGCGCCCGCTCGTCGAGGCCATCGGCGTCCATGAAGGCGCACTGCTGCTCGACCGAGAACACCGCCTGGCGCGCCATGTAGATGTACTGCAGCTCGCGCACGCCGAGCGAATCGAACGGTGCGAAGCGCCACACGACGGCATGCGAGTCGAGTGGCGCCATCAGCGGGGATTGCGCGCTCATTTCACCGCCGCGCGATGCAGCTCGCGCGCCACGTACCCGACGCCGATCGCCGTCAGCGCGATGCAGACCACGAGCGGAATCAGGACCTGCTCGGCCCCCAGCGCTTCGCCCTTGAGCACGCGCGTCATGAGGGTGTTCTGCGCCAGCGCCGGCGCCCAGAGGTGCCACGGTGCCTCGCCGCCGAGGTCGAAGACGTTGACGAGCGGCAGCAGCGAGACCGCGAGCACGACGATCGTCGAGCTCGCCTGCGCCTCCTTGAACGAGCGGCTGCGAATGGCGACGGCCATCAGCACCGCGGCGAGCGCCGCCGCCAGCGGCAGCAGGATCAGGATGAACAGCGCCGCCTCGCGCAGCCCGTACTGGAACATCGCCGCCAGGGTGTCGCTGCGCAGCACCCACTGCCCCGGCAGGAAGCTGAAGCAGCTCAGGATCGCAATGAGCACGCTCACGCACGCGACCGCGCCCCACTTGCCGGCGACCAGCGCCCAGCGCTCGGTCGGGTTCATCAGCAGCGGCTCGAGCGAGCCGCGCTCTCGCTCGCCGGCGGTCGTGTCGAGCGCGGCGTTGAGCGCGCCGTAGAGCACCGCCATCATCACGAAG
>DATIDZ010000442.1:0-12513 GCA_035456045.1 Caldimonas sp. | reverse complement strand
CGGCCGCGCGTCAGCGGCACCATCGACAAGGTCCACTTCACCGACGGCGCGCTGGTCCGCAAGGGCGACCTGCTCTTCTCGATCGACCCGCGGCCGTTCGAGGCCGAGGCGGCGCGAGCGCAATCGCAGCTCACCTCGGTGAAGGCTCGCTTCGAGCTGGCCCAGAGCGAGCTCGCACGCGCCCAGAGGCTGCTCGATTCGCAGGCGGTCTCGAAGCAGGAGGTCGACCAGCTCGCGGCAGGCCAGCGCACGTCGCAGGCCGACATCCAGGGCGCAGAGGCGGCGCTGCGCATCGCCCGCCTCAACATCGAGTACGCGCAGGTGCGCGCGCCGATCGCGGGCCGCGTGTCGCGCGCCAACGTCACCGCCGGCAACGTCGTCAACGAGCAGTCGGTGCTGACGACGATCGCCGGCGTGAGCAAGGTCTACGCCTATTTCGACGGCAGCGAGCGCACCTACCTGAGGCTGAAGGAGGCGAAGACCGGCGGCAGGGCACCGAAGGTGCGCATGGCGCTGCTCGACGAGCAGGGCTTCCCGCACGAGGGCGAGGTCGACTTCATCGACAACCGCCTCAATGCGCAGACCGGCGCCGTCCGCATGCGCGCGACGTTCGACAACGCGAGCAGCCGCTTCACCCCCGGGCTGAGTGCCCGCCTGCGCATGGAAAGCGCGGCGGCGTACGACGCCGTCCTCGTTCCCGAGCGGGCGATCGGCACCGATCAGACGAAGAAGTTCGTCTACGTCGTCGAGGCGGACGGCAAGCCGCAGTTCCGCGAAGTGCGTCTCGGTGCGCTCGCCGACGGCATGCGCGTCGTGCAGGGAGGCGTCAAGCCCGGCGAGCACGTCGTCGTCGACGGCCTGCAGCGGATTCAGCCCGGCATGACGGTCGCGCCGCAGGTGCTGCAGGTCGATGCCAAGGGGCTGCCGATCTCGCCGCCGATGGCGGGTTCGCCCGCCGCGCCGGCCGCCGGCGACAAGAAGCCGGTCGCCAAGACCTGAGCGCCGACGCGACGCCATGGACATCTCCCGCTTCTTCATCGACCGGCCGCGCTTCGCGGCGGTCCTCTCGATCGTCATCTTCCTGCTCGGGCTGCTGTCGATCTTTCGCCTCCCGGTCTCGGAATACCCCGAGGTCGCCCCGCCGCAGATTGTGGTCCGGGCGCAGTTCCCGGGGGCCAATCCGCGCGTCATCTCCGAGACCGTCGCCACGCCGCTCGAGGAGCAGATCAACGGCGTCGAGAACCTGCTGTACTTCGAATCGCAGGGCACCGCCGACGGCAGCATGACGCTGACCGTGACCTTCAAGATCGGAACCGACCCGGAGGTGGCGGAAACGGCGGTGCAGAACCGCATCAACCGCGCGCTGCCCCGGCTGCCCGAGATCGTGCGGCAGATCGGGGTCACGACCGAGAAGTCGAGCCCGAACCTGACGATGGTCGTGCACCTGGTCAGCCCCGACAACAGCCGCGACGCGCTCTACCTGCGCAACTACGGCCAGCTCAACGTCCGCGACGAGCTGCTGCGCATTCCCGGGATGGGCTCGGTGATCCTGTTCGGCGCCGGCGACTACGCGATGCGCATCTGGCTCGACCCGGCCAAGCTCGCGGCCCGCAGCATCACGACCGGCGAAGTCGTCGCCGCGATCCGCGAGCAGAACGCGCAGGTCGCTGCCGGCACGGTCGGCGCGTCGCCGTCGCCCAAGGGCACCGAGTTCCAGCTCGCCGTGAACACGCAGGGCCGGCTCACGAGCGAGGAGCAGTTCGCCGACATCATCGTGCGCAGCGAGCCCGCCACGGGTGGCCTGATCCGCGTCCGCGACCTCGGCCGGGTCGAGCTGTCGGCCGGCTCGTACTCGCTGCGCAGCCTGCTCAACAACAAGGAGGCCGCGGCGATCGCCATCTTCCAGGCACCGGGATCGAACGCGCTGGCGCTGTCGAACAACGTGCGCGCGACGATGGAGCGGCTGAAGGCCGACTTTCCGCAGGGAATGAGCTACAGCATCGTCTACGACCCGACGCGCTTCGTCCAGACGTCGATCTCGAAGGTGATCGAGACCTTGTTCATCGCCGTCGCGCTGGTGGTGCTGGTGGTGATCCTGTTCCTGCAGACCTGGCGCGCGTCGATCATTCCGCTGATCGCGGTGCCGGTGTCGATCGTCGGCACGTTCGCCTTCCTGCTGCTGCTCGGCTATTCGATCAACACGTTGACCCTGTTCGGGCTCGTGCTCGCGATCGGCATCGTCGTCGACGACGCCATCGTTGTCGTCGAGAACGCAGAGCGCAACATCGAGCGCGGCCTGAGCGCGCACGACGCGACCGTCAAGGCGATGCAGGAGGTGTCGCGGCCGATCATCGCCATCGCGCTGGTCCTCTGCGCCGTGTTCGTGCCCCTCGCCTTCGTGCCCGGCCTCACCGGACAGTTCTACAAGCAGTTCGCCGTGACGATCGCGATCAGCACGGTGATTTCCGCCTTCAACTCGCTCACCCTGTCGCCGGCGCTGAGCGCCCTCCTCCTGCGTCCGCACGATGCGCCCAAGGACTGGCTGACGCGCGGCATGGACACGCTGTTCGGCGGCTTTTTTCGCTGGTTCAACGGCTGGTTCGGCCGCCGCAGCGAGGGATACGGCCGCGGCGTCACGCGGATCGTGCAGCGCAAGTCGGCGACGATGCTCGTCTACGCGGTGCTGCTCGCGCTGACGGCGTTCCTGTTCACGCGCATTCCCTCCGGCTTCGTTCCGGCGCCCGACAAGCAGTACCTGATCGGCATCGCCCAGCTGCCGGCCGGCGCGTCGCTCGACCGCACGGACGCCGTCATCCGGCAGATGAGCGAGATCGCGCTGAAGGTTCCCGGCATCGTCGACTCCGTCGCCTTCCCCGGCCTGTCGATCGCCGGCTTCTCGGCCGCGCCCAACGAAGGCATCGTCTTCTTCGGTCTGAAGCCGTTCGAGGAGCGCACCTCGCCCGAGCTCTCCAAGTTCGCGATCCTCGGCAAGGTCAACGGCGCGATCCAGCAGATCCAGGGCGCGCGCATGTTCGTCGTGCCGCCGCCGGCCGTCGACGGGCTCGGCAACGCGGGCGGCTTCAAGCTGCAGGTGCAGGATCGCGACGGCCTCGGCGAGCAGGCGCTGTACGGCGCGGTGTGGGGAACGCTCGGGCAGGTCTACATGAACCCGAAGTCGAGCATCGGCACGCCGTATTCCACCTACGACATCAACGTGCCGCAGCTCTACGCCAACGTCGACCGCGTGCGTGCCAAGCAGATGGGCGTGGCGCTGGGCGACATCTACGACACGATGCAGGTCAACCTCGGCTCGCTCTACGTCAACGACTTCAGCAAGTTCGGAAAGACATACCAGGTCGTCGTCCAGGCGGACGCGCCCTACCGCGCCGACGCCGAGGCGATCACCGCGCTGAAGACGCGCAACAGCGCCGGCGAGATGGTGCCGCTCGGCGCGCTGATGAAGGTCGAGCCGACGTTCGGACCGACCCGCGTGACGCGCTACAACGGCTACCCGTCGGCCGACATCAACGGCGCCCCCCGGCCGGGCTTCTCGTCGGGCCAGGCCGAGGCCGAGATCGAGTCGCTGCTCAAGCGCACCCTGACACGCGGCCTCTCCTACGAGTGGACCGATCTCACGTACCAGGACCGGCTGACACGCGACGTCACGCTGCCCGGGACGCACATCAACGTGCCGGTGATCGCGGCCGTGATGATGATCGCGGTGCTGCTCGTCATCCTGGTGCTGTCGGCGCAGTACGAGAGCTTCAGCCTGCCGATGGTGATCGTGCTCATCGTGCCGATGTGCGTCCTGGCAGCGCTGTTTGGCGTCTGGCTGTCGCACTTCCCGCCGTTCGCGCAGCCGGGCGATCTCAACATCTTCACGCAGGTGGCGCTCGTCGTGCTGGTCGGCCTGGCGTGCAAGAACGCCATCCTGATCGTCGAGTTCGCCAAGGAGCTCGAGGAGCAGGGCGAGAAGCTGCTCGAGGCCGTGATCCACGCCTGCCGGATGCGGCTGCGTCCGATCCTGATGACGTCGATCGCGTTCTGCGCCGGCGTGCTGCCGCTCATCTTCGGCAGCGGCGCGGGCAGCGAGATGCGCCGGGCGATGGGCATCGCCGTGTTCTCCGGGATGCTCGGCGTGACCGTGTTCGGGATCTTCCTGACGCCGGTGTTCTACGTCCTGCTGCGGTCGAGGCGGGCGGCGCGTCTCGCTGGGAACCGCGTCCCCGCTCTGCAGCCCTCCATGCCGCAACTGGAAGGAGCGGGCCATGAATAGACGAGCCTCTTCCGCGCCGCTCCTGGTCTTCACCGCCGTGGCCCTGGCCGCCTGCGCCGTCGGCCCGGACTACCGCGCACCCTCCGTGACGCTCGACCCGACATACCTGAACGCCGGCGCCTCGTCGGTGAACGCAGCGGCGCCCGGCGCCGAGATCGCGACCTTCTGGCGCGGGTTCTCGGACCCGACGCTCTCGCAACTGGTCGAGCGCGCGCTCGCCGCCAACGGCGACGTCCGGATCGCCCAGGCGAGGCTGCGCGAATCGCGGGCACTCCTCGAGGGGGCCCGCGCCGAGCAGCTGCCCGAAGTCGATGCGACGGCAGGAGCGAGCCGCTCGCTGGCGCCGCAGTACCAGCTCCCCGGCGCATCACGCAACGAGCGCACCAGGACGGTGTACGACGCCGGCTTCACCGCGCACTGGGAGCTCGACTTCTTCGGGCGCAATCGCCGGGCGAGCGAGTCGGCGGCGGCGCAGGTCGACGCCTCGGCCGCAGGCGTCGCGGCGATCGGCACGTCGATCGCCGCGGAAGTCGCCCGCAACTACCTCGAGCTGCGCGGCCTGCAGCAACGCAAGCAGGTCGTCGACGAGTCGATCGCCAACCAGCGCCAGACCTTGCGCCTGACCGAGGCACGGCTCGACTACGGGCGCGGGACCCGGCTCGACGTGTCGCGCTCGCGAAGCCAGCTGGCCAGTACCGAGTCGGCCCTTCCCGTCATCCAGGCGGCAGCCGACCGCACGGCGTATCGGCTGGCGACGCTCACCGCGCAGTCGCCGCGCGTCGTCAACGAACAGCTCGCCGCAGGCCCGCAGGCGATGCCCTCGCTGCCGGTGACCGACCTGGGCGCGTTGCCGATCGGGACGCCGGAGCAGCTGCTGCGCCGGCGGCCGGACCTGGTCCAGGCCGAGCGGCAGCTCGCCGCCGCGACGGCCGACATCGGCGTCGCCACGGCGGACCTCTTTCCGCGCGTGAGCCTCACGGGACTCATCGGCCTTTCCGGACTGCAGCTGGGATCGCTCGGCAACAGCAGCTCGCAGCAGTACGCGCTGGGCGCCGGCCTGACCTGGCCGGTGCTCGACTTCGGTCGCGTGCGCTCGCGCATTTCCGCGAGCGAGGCGCGCGCCCAGCAGGCGCTCGCCAGCTACGAGCAAAGCGTCGCGCTCGCCCTGGAGGAAACCGAGGGCACCCTCACCCAGTTCACCCGCAACGCGCAGCAGAGCGAGCGGCTCGCCGCGGCCGCGGCTGACGCCGAAGATGCCTTCCGACTCGCGTCGCTCAGGTTCAATGCCGGTTCGGTCGACTTCCTCGTCGTTCTCGACGCGCAGCGCCAGGCGCTCCTCACGCGCGATGCGCTCGTGCAGGCGCAGGTCGCGCAGGCCACCGGCCTCGTCGCCGTCTATCGCGCGCTCGGCGGCGGCTGGCCCCAGGAGCAGACAGCGACCGTCGGCGCGGTGGGCAGCGGGGCGGAGCCGCGTCGGCTCGGCGTGTCGATCGAGTCCGCTCGATACTCGGGGCCGTGACGACCATCCTTTCGATCGCCGATGTCTCGAAGACCTACGCCTCCGGCTTCCGCGCGCTCGACCACGTCGACCTCAGCATCCAGGCCGGCGAGATCTTCGCGCTGCTCGGCCCGAACGGCGCTGGCAAGACGACGCTGATCGGCATCGTCTGCGGCATCGTCAAGCTGAGCGAGGGGCGCGTCACCGTCGCCGGGCGCGACATCGTCGACGATTACCGCGCGGTCCGGGCGATGATCGGGCTGGTCCCCCAGGAGCTCACCACCGATGCGTTCGAGACGGTGTGGGCCACCGTGTCGTTCAGCCGCGGCCTGTTCGGCAAGCCGCCGAACCCCGCGCACATCGAGAAGACGCTCAGGGACCTGTCGCTCTGGGACAAGAAGGACAGCAAGATCATGACGCTGTCGGGCGGCATGAAGCGGCGCGTCATGATCGCCAAGGCCCTCGCCCACGAGCCGCGCGTGCTCTTCCTCGACGAGCCGACGGCCGGGGTCGACGTCGCGCTGCGGCAGGAGATGTGGGAGCTGGTGCGCGGCCTGCGCCAGTCCGGCGTCACCATCGTCCTCACGACCCACTACATCGCCGAGGCCGAGGACATGGCCGACCGCATCGGCGTCATCCGCCACGGCAAGATCATCCTCGTCGAAGAGAAGGCGACGCTCATGCGCAAGCTCGGCACGAAGCGGCTGACCCTGCACGTCGAGCCGGCCCTCGCGGAGATTCCGGGCCCTCTCGCGGCAAGCGGCCTCGTGCTCGCTGCCGGCGGACACGAGCTCACCTACGCCTACGACCCCGGCGGCGCCCAGGGTGCCGTGCCGGCCCTGCTCGACGGCCTGCGCGAAGCCGGCATCCGGGTCAAGGACGTCGAGACGACGCAGAGCTCGCTCGAGGACATCTTCGTCAACCTGGTGCGGGAGTGAGATGAACGTCCACGCGGTCGCCGCGATCTATCGGTTCGAGATGGCGCGCACCTGGCGCACGCTGACCCAGAGCATCGTCTCGCCGGTGCTGTCGACGGCGCTCTACTTCGTCGTGTTCGGCTCGGCCATCGGGTCGCGCATCGACCGGATCGGCGACGTCACGTACGGCGCGTTCATCGTGCCGGGCCTGATCATGCTGTCGGTGCTCACGCAAAGCATCGCCAACGCCTCCTTCGGCATCTACTTCCCCAAGTTCACCGGCACGATCTACGAGCTGCTCTCGGCGCCGGTCTCCTACATCGAGGTCGTGCTGAGCTATGTGGGTGCCGCGGCGACGAAGTCGGTGCTGGTCGGGCTCATCATCCTCGCCACGGCGAGCGTGTTCGTGCCGCTGCACATCGCTCACCCGGTCTGGATGCTGGGGTTCCTGGTGCTCACGGCCGTCACCTTCAGCCTGTTCGGCTTCATCATCGGCATCTGGGCCGACGGCTTCGAGAAGCTGCAGCTCATTCCGATGCTGATCGTCATGCCGCTGACCTTCCTCGGCGGTCCCTTCTATTCGATCGACATGCTGCCGCCGCTGTGGCAGAAGCTCTCGCTGCTGAACCCGTCCGTCTACCTGATCAGCGGCTTTCGCTGGAGCTTCTTCGACAAGGCGGAGATGCACGTCGGCATCAGCTTCTCGGTGACGCTGGCGTTCTTCGCCGTGTCGCTGGCGGCTGCGACATGGATCATGCGAACGGGGTGGCGGCTGAAGGCGTAGGCAGGCGATCGTCGCAGCCTGACTTCGTCTCTCAGCAAGCTCCGTCCTGGCGCGTCGCTTCGGCGGTGGTGCGCCCCGGGTCGACCCGCACCGGCGCAGCGGCTCGGACAAACGCCCACGGCGGGCGAGAAGGCGCCAGCGAGTCCATCACCACGAGGATGCGCCCGGACCAGGGAGTCGGCGTCCGGTCCTTGCGGAGCACCCAGGCTCGCTTGCCCGTCGTGAGCTCGAGCTCGTACGCCTCGTCGAGCACACCGAAGCGATCGAGAAAGTCGTTCAACGACGCCGGGATGCGGATGCAGCCTTTGGACTGCGCCGTTCCCAAGCGCCGCTCGAGGCGGTCGGGATCGGTGGCATGCATCTGCAAGCGCATCTCCATCTGCCGATGGTCGCCCCATCCCTTTTCTGCCAGGACCCAGCCGAAGTCGTAGATCCTCATTCCGGCCTTGCCATAGCCTCGAATCCCGAGCGAGTTCTTCGTGCCCTCGGCGCGGAAGTCCGGATTGCGGGGCGTGTGCTCGAACACCCCGAGGGGTGTCGCGAAATGGTCGAAACGGCCCGGCAAGCCGGTCGACACGGGCGCGGCGCCGACGAGCCGCCATGCGCCTCGCTTGCCCCACCAGAGCAGGAGCGCCTGGACGTTCGGACTGCGGTCGACCTGGACGACAAAACGGGGTTCCGCGGGGTCGATTGCAGTGCCATCCAGTGCCGACGCATAGCCGAGGGCGACATCGCTCGGCGGCCGCAGCTGCGGTGTCACGAGCGCTCCGAATTCGCGCACCAACGGGGCTTCCCCGCCGAGCCCCTCTTGCGGCTCGGACCGCGCGCTTCCGACCGCGAGGAGGCAGACGGTGGCGAGGGACGCGACGATGCGCGCTCGAACCGGCACGCTCACCGTGCGCGCGGGCTCAGGCCAGTCGAAGGCGTGTTCACCCGTGCGCGCGAGCGCCCGTCATGTTGGCGATCCGGATCGCATCGTCGAGGCCGGCATTCGATGTCGGGCTGCCGTCGACCGGAGCAGCAATACGTTGAAAGAGGGACATCGCGGTCTCCGGTGGCTGCAACGCCGGACTGTGGATCGCACCGGCCGGGTCGGATTTGACGAAGCGCAAACCCCGTCGGGTCGATGGTCCTATCTTGAGCGTGCGGTCCGCGACGCCGGTCGGGACGGGGTGGCGCGAGTGCAGGCGCAGCTCGGCCCGGTCGCGATCCTGGTCAACAACGCCGGCATCACGCGCGACGCGATGCTGCACAAGATGGGCGCCGAACAATGGCGCGAGGTGATCGAGGTCGACCTCGGCGGCTGCTTCAACATGTGCCGCGCGGTCATCGAGGCCATGCGGGAGCGCCGCTTCGTGGAGCACACGCAGGAAGCGGGACGCGCTCTCGGTGTTCGTGTGGTGCCGCTCGGAGTACGAACGGCTGCGGATTACGACACCGCACTCACCCCGATCGCCCGCGATCCGGTCGGCGCGCTGCTGATGGTGAACGACTACCTGACCGTTGCGAACTGGAAACGGGTGGCGGATCGCGCTCGCCAGTCGCACGCCGACGGTGTGCGCGTTCCGCTACCAGGCACACGACGGATGTCTGTCTTCGTACGGACCCCTCTTCGACGAATTCACCAAGCGCGTCGCCCATCAGGTCGACCGCGTCCTCAAAGGTGCCAAGCCGGCCGACATCCCGTTCGAGCAGGTCACGCGCTTCGAATTGGTTGTCAATCTGAAGACCGCCAGGGCACTCGGCATCTCGATTCCAAGCTCAGTGCTGATGCGCGCGGATGCGGTGATCGAATGAACTCCACCCGCCGCACCAACCGTCTCGAGCGCGAGACCAGCCCCCATCCGCTGCAGCACGCGTTCAACCTGGTCGACTGGAAACTGTGAGGCGACAAGGCGTTCGCGGAGGCGCGCAGCGAGAACTGGCCGGTACTTCGAGAGCACCGCCCGTTAGCGCGTGACCCCAGCGGGTGACTAGCACCGACGTGCTCTAAGGCGGTCGACCCCGAGTGACGGTTGATGGCCGACCGCAGCCGTCTGCTTGCGTCAGGCAGGCATTTCGTCATCGAAGCTGCTGCTGTCCGCATAAGGGGCAACCTCTCAGACAGCTCGTTAGGCGGGAGCGTGCGATTCGGCGCAAGCAGCGGACACGAGCACGATCTTGCCGATCACGCCGCCCTTGCTTAGAAGCTGATGGGCCTCTCGGGCCTTTGAGAGCGGCATGCGGGCTGCGACGATCGGCCGCAGCTGACGCGTGGCGAGCAAGTCCAAGAGAGCCGAAAGATCCTCTCGGAACAGAGCCGGCTTGAGCCTCTTGAGCCACTGGATGCTGTAAGGCACGATCCGCCTTCTGCCTGGGAGCAGAAGGCCCCCTGCTATGTAAAGCGCGAAAACCGAAATGCCATGAAATGGATTGCGAAGGCCTCTGCGTTTCGAGCCAAGGCCTTCGTCTCTCAAGGTCGTTGTGTTGCCATACGCCACGACGCGTCCACCCGAACGGAGCAGAGCGCGTGAATGCCACATGTGCGGACCGCCAAATGGATCGAAGACCGCGTCCACTCCCGCGCCATTCATTCGGAGGACCTCTTGAACGAGATCTTGCCGGTGATAGTCGACGGGAGTACCGCCAAGATCAGTCACCGTTTGCGCGCCCCTGGGCGAACACGTGCCGTACATCGTCAACTCGAGAAGCTGACCCAGTTGCAAGAGCGCCGTGCCGACCCCACCAGTTGCGCCGTGAATGAGGATGCTCTGGCCGGGCTTGGCGCTGGCAGAGTGATGGAGCATTTGGTACGCGGTGACATAGTTCAAGATAAGGCTGACGGTTTCGGCCGGATCAAGCCCATCCGGAATGGGAACCAGCTGCCCGCTCTGCAGGCAGACATACTCGGTGTATGAACCGTTGATCGGCATTGCTGCCACTCGTTGGCCCTCGTAGAAGCCGATCACCCCCTTTCCGATGGCATCGACCACACCGACGAGGTCCCAACCGGGCGTATACGGGACGCGCGGCGTCTCGGGGTGAATGCCCTCACGCGCCATGACATCCGGCATCGCGACGCCTGCAGCGAGGACCTTGACGCGTATTTCGCCAGCCTTCGGCTCTGGCACCTCGTCCTCAAGCAGTTCCAGCACTTCAGGGCCGCCATACCGGGAGACGACGATTCGCTGGTATCTCATGCATTGCTCCGATGGGCGAAGGCATACACCAGTTCGCCTCTGCTCCTTTGACGCAGGTCAACGCCAGGAAGGCGGGCGCCCGATACCGGTCGTTCGCGACTGGCGGGTATTGGCCGGACTCGGACCTGGCCGAACGTCGGCTATTCGACGCGCCGACGCGAATAGCAGGTTTTGGGCTTCGCGACCGGAAGTCAAGAACCCGCAGTCGACCCAAAGCGGTGCTTCTTTAACGGCAAAGCCGACATCACACCGACTCATAAGAGGGTCTGGTGTGCGCCGCGTCGACGATGAGAGCGGTAGGCGGTCGTGCGAACATCTGCCTCCGCCATGCATCCAGACCTCTACACGCGACGAGCAGCCACGACGAACGGCCTGGCCAGGCTCTTGGTGCTGTCTTCGTTCCTCACCAGTTCACCGGCGGTCCGAGCTCAGCAACCCGCGACGAAGATGCACCGTATCGGCTATCTGGTAGGCGGCTCCGCGGCCGATGGCGAAAGTGCCCGCCTCAGCGGAGCGTTTCGCAGCGCCCTCGCAGAGCTAGGTTGGGTCGAGGGTCAGAACCTTGCGATCGAATACCGGTTCGCAGAAGGGAAGTTTGATCGATTGCCCTTCCTGGCTGCCGACCTGGTTCGCATGAACGTTGAACTCATCGTGGCGTTGGCGACGCCGGCGGCCCTGGCGGCCCGAGATGCGGCGCGCGCGATTCCCATCGTGATGGTCAGCGTCGGCGACCCTGTCGGGCTCGGCCTCATCACGAGCCTTGCCAAACCAGGCGGCAACGTGACGGGTCTGTCGTACACCGTCGGCGCGTTTCTGGTCGACAAGCAGCTGCAATTGCTCAAGGAGGCGGTCCCCGGCCTCGAGCGCGTCGGCGTCCTGTTGAATCCGGCGAATCCCAGCCATGCATCGGCGCTGGATTACGCGAGAGATGCCGCACGCCAGCTGGGGCTGTCGCTTTTTGTCAGCGAGGCGCGTGGTCCGACCGAGCTCACCTCGGCCCTGGAAAGGATAGTCAAGCAGCGAGCGCAGGCGCTTCTGGTCTTTCAGGACTCAATGTTCACCCTGCATCGGGCGCAGCTCGCCGAGCAAGCCGCCACAAGCAAACTGCCCTCGATGTACGGCCTGAGCGCAAGCGTGGAGGCCGGCGGCCTCATGTCCTACGGGCCCAATCTGTCCGATCAGCTTCGACAAGCGGCTGGCTATGTCGACAAGATCCTAAAAGGCGCAAAGCCCGCCGATCTGCCCGTCGACCAGCCGACGAGATTCGAGCTCATTGTCAACGCACGGACGGCAAAGACGCTTGGCATGAGGATTCCTGCTGCGCTGTTGTTTCGCGCCGACCGGGTCATCGAATAGCGAAGCCGCGAGCGCCGTCGCTGGTGACTGTTTGGGAGCGGCCGCTTGTGGTTCGCCGATTCAGGCGTCCGCTTGTGGCCGTTCAGGGTCAGTGATGACCGTCAGCTGGGGCCGGGTCACCTCAACGGCGGCTCTTTGCTAGCTGATCAAGCCGACCAACTTGACGCCGTCGTGCAGGTCTTACCCAAGCGGAGTTTCCGTTCGACATGGCGCCCTCCGCCTAAAGATTTGGCGGAGCGGGCGGGCGGGGACCGCACCGCAACATTCGCCCAAGCCGATCCGTCGATGGCCCTCGCGCTGGCAAAAAGCTCGCAGGACCATCGCGTCGCGGTCCAGCAAGAAAATCGCGCGTCTCGCCGTTCGTGGGTCGGCGGGTCCGCAAGAGTCACCTAGGGCGAGCGCTCGCGAACAGCTGTATCATCTCGCGATTGAAGGCCGGGATGTCGTCGGGCTTGCGGCTCGTCACGAGTTTGTCGTCGACGACGACCTCCTCGTCAGTCCAC
>DATIDZ010000441.1:0-6110 GCA_035456045.1 Caldimonas sp. | reverse complement strand
TCGGCCGCGTCGGCATCCAGACGCAGCGCCGACGCGCTCGACCGAGCGCTGATGGAACGCGTCGTCGCGCGCGACCTGCGTGCCTTCGAGTCGCTCTACCGCATCTACCATCCGCGTCTCGACCGCTTCCTTGGCCTCGTCACGCCGAGGCCAACGATCGTCGAGGAGGCGCTCAACGACACGATGCTGGTCGTCTGGCGGCGCGCCGCGACGTACAGCGGCGAATGCAAGGTCTCGACCTGGATCTTCGCGATCGCCTACCGCACCGCGCTGAAGGCGCTGCGCATGCAGGACGAGCCCGTCGACGGTGCGCGCATCGACGAGCTCGTCGACGAAGACGCCGGCCCCGAGAACGCCGCGATTCGCGCGCAGACGCAGGCGACGCTGGCGAGCGCGCTCGCGACGCTCTCGGCCGAGCAGCGAGCGGTGCTCGTGCTCGCGTTCTTCCACGACCTGCCGTACGCCGAGATCGCGCGCATCGTCGAATGCCCCGTCGACACGGTGAAGACGAGGGTGTTTCACGGCCGCAGGCGGCTGCGCGCCGCGCTCCAGGGCCGCGTGGAGGGGTCGTCGTGAACGCCCGCATCGTGCACCTCGGCGGCGACGCGCACCAGGCGTCGCAGGTGCTGCTGCCGTGGTTCGTCAACGGCACGCTCGACGCCGCCGAGGCCGCCGAGGTCGGCGCGCACGTCGCGCAGTGCAGCGCATGCCAGGCCGACGTCGCGGCGCAGGCGCAGTGGCGCGCCGTCGCGGCTGCCGACGTCACGCCGCAGGGCGACGTCGAGCGCGGGTGGGCCGCGTTGAGGACCCGGCTCGACGCGCCGGCGGCGCCGGCGCCGGGTCGCCGCGCCGCGCCTGCGTGGTGGCGCCAGCCGCTGCCGCTCGCCGTCGCCGCCCAGGCGGCCGTGATCCTCGTCATGGCGTCCGCGCTCGTCGCACTGCTGCCGCCGGCCGAGCCCTACCGCACGCTCGGCAGCGCCACCCCCGTCGACGCGAACGCGATCGTCGTCTTTCGGGGCGACTCGACGCAGGCCGAGACGAGCGCGGCGTTGCGCGCCGCCGGTGCGCGGGTCGTCGGCGGACCGACTGCCACCGACGCTTACCTGCTGCGGCTGCCGGAGCCGGCGGCGCCGGCACTCGCACGCCTGCGCGCCCAAGCAGCCGTCGCCAGGGCGGAACCGTTGCAGGGCGAAGCGACGCGATGAAGCTGCTGGTCGTCGCCGTCGCGCTCTGCGTGTCGCTTGCCGCCCGCGCCGCCACCGGCGTCGACAACGGCGACGACGCGGCGCGCGCCGACCAGCAGGTGCTCGTGCTGCTGAAGCTGCCCCCGCCGCACTTCCGGCCGGACGGCAGCTACAGCGCCGGCTATGCCGACGCCCAGGGCAGCGCGACGCGCCGCGGCATCGCGCTCGCGCTCGCGCGCCGCAGCGGCCTCGCGCTCGCCACCGGCTGGCCGATGCCCCTGCTCGGTCTCGACTGCTACGTCATGGACGTTCCCGCGCCGCTGCGTGCGGGCGACGTCGCGGCGCAGCTCGCACGCGACGCGCGCGTCGAGTGGGCGCAGCCGATGAACGTCTTTCGTTCGCTCGGCCACGACGACCCGCTGTTCGCGATGCAGCCCGCAGCGCGCGAGTGGCACCTCGCCGAGATGCACGCGACGGCGACCGGCAAGGGGGTGCGCGTCGCGGTCATCGACAGCGGTGTCGAGCTCGATCACCCCGACCTCGCCGGGCAGGTGGCCGAGAGCGCGAACTTCACCGGCGGCCGGGCCGACGCTGCCGAGCGCCACGGCACCGCGGTCGCGGGCGTCGTCGCGGCGCGCGCCGACAACCACGTGGGCATCGTCGGCGTCGCTCCCGGCGCGCGCCTGCTCGCGCTGCGCGCGTGCCGGCAGGCTGGCGAGGAGACGCTCTGCACGACGCTCGGCCTCGCACTCGCGATGCACGCGGCGATCGAGCGCGACGCGCAGGTGATCAACCTCAGCCTCGCCGGCCCTGCCGATCGCCTGATCGAGCAGCTCATCCGCATCGCACTCGAGCGGGGCGTGAGCGTCGTCGCCGCCGCGGATCGCGCGCTCGCGAACGGCGGCTTTCCGGCGGCGCTGCGCGGCGTCGTCGCGGTCGTCGACGAGCAAGGCGGCGTGACGCCGGGCGGCATGGTCGCGGCGCCGGGAAGCGACGTTCCCACGACGGTGCCGGTCGCGCGCTGGACGGTCGTGTCGGGCGCATCGTTCGCGGCGGCGCACGTCAGCGGTCTGCTCGCGCTGATGCGCGAAGCGCGCGGCAGCGTGCGGCGCGTCGTTGCGCCGACCGGCGGCGACCTCGTCGTCGGCACCGATGGCCGCATCGATGCGTGCGCGAGCCTGGTCGGCGCCGGCGCAGCGTGCGTCTGCGACTGCGCGGCCGCCGGCCCGATGGCGGCGTCGATCGCGCCGCGCTGACGTGCACGCATCGCCCCGCTCGAAGCGGCGGGGCTGCCGCCTGGCGCCGGCGATCGCCGCGACCTTGATCGCGCAGGCTGCGCACGCGCAGCTGAGCGCGACGATCGCCGTCGACTCGGACTATCGCTATCGCGGCGTCTCGCTCAGCAACTCGAACCCGAGCCCGCGCCTGACCGTCAACTTCGAGGGCGCCGAGCGATGGTATGCCGGCGCCTCGGCGACGCGCGCGACGTTGACCGGGCAGGACACGTATCCGCAGCTGACCGGGTACGCCGGCTGGCTCGCCGGCACGATCGATCGTGCGAGCGTCGAGATCGGCGTCGTCGGCTCGCACTTCGCCGGCAGCGCCGGCTACGACTTCGTGGAGGGCTACGTCGGGCTCCTCGCACGCGAGTGGAGCGCGCGCGCGTATGTCTCGCCCGACTACTACGGCCGCAGCGTGGCGACGGCCTACGTCGAGCTCAACGCGCATATTCCGCTCGACGAGCGCGCGCGCGTGTTCGCGCACGTCGGCGCGCTCGTGCCGCTGCAGTCCGCGCCGGGCGATGCCGGCAAGGCGCGCAGCGACGTCAGCGTCGGCGCGGGGGTGGTGCTGGCGGGCTGGGACCTCCACGTCGCCGGCATCGCGGCGACACGCGGCGGCCCGTACCCTGCGGTCTACACCGGCCGCAGCGCAACCGTCGTCGTCGGCGCGGCGTTCTCGTTCTAGGGACATCGCGCGAGCGTTGAACCTCGCCGGCACGCGCCGGCATTGACGGGCGAACGGGCAACCACAGCGGAGGTGTTCGATGCGCCACTCTTTCGCGCTCGCGGGCGTCACCGGCTGCCTCGCGTCGCTTGCGCTCGTCGCGTGCGGCGGCGGCGGCTCCTCGACGATGACGGCGGCGCCGACGACGGCCGCGAGCGGCTACGCCTCGACCCCCCTCATCTCCAACCGCAACGCTGCGAACAACCCCTACAGCACGGCCAACGTCGACGCGCGCCTCGTCAACGCATGGGGAATCGCGTTCAACCCGCAGGGTTTCGTCTGGGTCGCGAACAACGGCAGCTCGACCTCGACGCTGTACGACGGCGACGGCGTTCGCCAGTCGCTCGTCGTCGCGATCCCTGCCGGCGCAAGCGGCAGTGCGGCGCCGACTGGAATCGTCTTCAATTCGACGCAGGCGTTCCCGGTCAACCAGGCCGGCGTCACCGCGCCCGCCGTCTTCCTCTTCGCGGGCGAAGGAGGGACGGTGAGCGCGTGGTCGCCGACGGTCAACGCGAACAGCGCAGTCCTCGTCGTCGACCGCGCCGCCGAGGGCAAGGCCTACAAGGGCCTCGCGCTTGCGAGCGCCGGCGGCGCGCCGCGCCTCTATGCCGCCGACTTCCACAACGGCGTCGTCGACGTCTACGACGGCAGCTTCGCGCCAGTGGTCCGCGCCGGCGCGTTCGTCGACCCGCAGCTGCCGGCCGGCTACGCGCCGTTCGGCATCCAGGCAATCGGCAACCAGATCATCGTCGCCTACGCGAAGCAGGACGCGCAGGCAGCCGACGAGGTCGCCGGCCCCGGGCTCGGCGCGGTCGACGTCTTCGACACCGCCGGAACGCTGACGGCGCGACTCATCGCGCCCGGCGGCAAGCTCGACGCGCCGTGGGGCATCGCGCTCGCGCCAGCGGACTTCGGCACCTTCGCCAACGACCTGCTGATCGGCAACTTCGGCGACGGCAGGATCAACGCGTTCGATCCCGCGACGGGTGCGTGGAAAGGCGCCCTCGCCGACGGCAACGGCACCCCGATCGTGATCGACGGCCTGTGGGGCATCGCCTTCGGCAACGGCATCAACGCCCAGCCGACGAACACGCTCTTCTACGCCGCGGGGCCGAACGACGAGAGCGACGGCGTGTACGGCCGCATCGACTTTCACTGACGCGAGCACATCGAGGAGAGCTGCCATGACATCGAAACTGGTGATCGCGAGCCTGATCGGCCTCGCGCTGTCGTCGCCGCTGGCGTTCGCCGCCGGCGGTGGCGGTGGCGGTGGCGGTGGCGGCGGAGGCGGAGGCGGGGGTGGGGGCGGAGGCGACACCGCGCGCACCGCCCAGGACCCCGACTTCCAGGCCGGCATGGCTGCGGCGAAGGCGCACGACTGGAACAAGGTCATCTCGCGGATGGACATTTACGTCGCCCGCAACCCGAACGACGCCGACGCCTGGAACGAGCTCGCGCACGCGCATCGCAAGACGGGCGACCTCGACGCCGCGTTCAGGTATTACGAGAAGGCGCTGAAGATCGATCCCAAGCACCGGAACGCCCACGAGTACCTCGGCGAGGCGTACCTGCAGGCGGGCGACCTGGCGCGCGCCGAGGCCGAGTTGCGCACGCTCGACAAGCTCTGCTTCCTGCCGTGCGAGCAGCACAAGGACCTGAAGGAGGAGATCGCCCGCTACAAGGCCGCGCACGCGCCGGTGGCGAGCCGATGAGGGCTGCGATGTCGACCGCGATCGAGGGCCGTCTCGAGCCCTTCGTCCCGCACGCGCTCGCGGCGCTGCGGATCGTCTCCGGCTACCTCTTCCTGCTGCATGGCACAGCGAAGCTGTTCGGCTTCCCGCACGTCGCGATGTTCGACGCGCTCCCGGTCTGGTCGCTGCTCGGCGTCGCCGGCATGCTCGAGGTGGCCGGCGGCGCGCTGCTGATCCTGGGCGCCTTCACGCGCTCCGTCGCGTTTGTCGTTTCGGGCGAGATGGCATTCGCGTACTTCCTCGTCCATGCGCCTTCGGGCAACGTGCTGACGCCGATGCTCAACGACGGCGAGCCCGCCGTCCTCTACTGCTTCGTCTTCTTGCTCCTGTCCGTCGTCGGCGGAGGTAGCTGGAGCATCGACGCGGCGCGGCGCGGCGCCACGCGTCCGCCCGAAGCTAGACCTGCGCCGTTGCGGCCGTGCCGCCGATGAGTTGTTCCAGATAGTCGGGATCGACCGGTTTGCTCAGATGGATGTCGAATCCAGACTCCAGTGCACGGCGCCGGTCGTGCTCCTGTCCCCACCCAGTCAACGCGATCAGACGGATACCGGTTGCCCAGGCCTCTTGACGCAGTCGTCGACACACTTCAAGCCCGCTGAGGTCCGGCATCCCGATATCGAGCAACGCCGTGTCGGGACGGAACGATTGCGCGAGCTCCAGCGCGGAGTGACCCGAGTTGGCAACCCTGACATCGTGGCCGGCAAGGCCGAGGATCATCGCGATACTTTCCGCTGCATCGTGGTTGTCGTCCGCGATCAGGATCTTTTGCCGCACGGAACCAACCTCGGGAGCGTTCGGCACCGGCGCTCGAGCCGTGGCCGCGGGCAGGAGCGGCAGTCGCACGATGAATTCGCTCCCCCGGCGCAATCCGGGGCTGCGCGCCTCGACGGTGCCGCCGTGCAGCTCGGTGAGGCCCTTGACGAGCGCCAGTCCGATCCCGAGGCCGCCGTTCGACATGCCGGACCCGGCGTCGACCTGGGAGAACATGTCGAAGATCCCGCCGATCGACTCCGGAGCGATCCCGATCCCCTCGTCCCGGACCGACAGCGACAAGGTCTGGCCTTCGACCGCGGCCGCCAAGTGGATCGCGCACCCTGGCTCGCTGTACTTGGCGGCGTTGGTCAGGAGGTTCGAGAGGATCTGCGAGATCCGGAGCGGGTCGGCATCGAAC
>DATIDZ010000440.1:0-10924 GCA_035456045.1 Caldimonas sp. | reverse complement strand
CAGACCGAGAAGCAGGTCCAGCTCATCCTCGACCTCAAGCCCAACATCATCATGGTCACGCCGTCGTACATGCAGGTGCTGATCGAGGAGCTGGCGCGCGAGGGGATCGATCCGGCATCGACCAGCCTCGAGGTCGGCATCTTCGGCGCCGAGCCGTGGACCGAGGCGATGAGGAAGGAGATCGAGGCCAGCGCCGGCATCGACGCGGTCGACATCTACGGGTTGTCGGAAGTGATGGGTCCCGGCGTGGCGAGCGAATGCGTCGAGACCAAGGACGGGCCCGTCGTCTGGGAGGACCACTTCTATCCCGAGATCATCGATCCGGACACGGGCGCCGTGCTCCCCGACGGCGCGGAGGGCGAGCTGGTCTTCACGACGCTCACCAAGGAAGCGCTCCCTGTCATCCGCTACCGCACGCGCGACCTGACCCGGCTCCTGCCGCCGACGGCGCGCTCGATGCGCCGCATGGGCAAGATCGTCGGCCGCAGCGACGACATGCTGATCATCCGCGGCGTCAACCTGTTCCCGACCCAGATCGAGGAGATCGTCCTCGCGCACGGCCAGCTGTCGGGGCAATACCAGCTCGTGGTCACGCGCGAAGGCAACCTCGACGCGGTCGAGGTGCGCTGCGAGGTGCTGCCGCAGCATGCGCAGGCCAACCGCGACGAGGTGGCCGCGGCGCTGCGCCATCGCATCAAGACGCTGATCGGGATCTCGACGACGGTGAGCGTCGGTGCGCCGGAAACGCTCGAGCGCACGCTGGTGGGCAAGGCCAAGCGCGTCGTCGACAAGCGCAAGGCTTGAAGGAGCAACGCGCGTGAAGCTCCGGTCGGATTACCGCCACGTCGCCATCGCCTTGCTCGCGGCGGCGCTGTCGCTGGCGACGACGCAGGCAACGGCGCAGGCGACGACCCCGAGCGCGATCCCCGCCAAGACGTTCTTCGCCAACAACGACATCGGCGCGGCACGGCTCTCCCCGTCGGGCCGATATCTCGCCTTGACCGTGCCTGCGACCTCGGGACGGGCCGTCCTCGCCGTCGTGGCGGTCGATTCCGACAAGCCGCCGGTGGTGGTGGCGAGCGCCTCGTGGGCCGACATCGCCTCGTTCGAGTGGGTCAACGACGACCGGCTGGTCTACAACGTCATCGACCTGCAGTCGGCGCTGCGCGCCCAGGGCTTCGGGCCTGGCCTGTACTCGGTGAGGCGCGACGGCAGCGAGGCCAGGCAACTGATCCGCTCGCGCTGGGACGAGTTCACCACCGGCACCAACATCGCGTCGAACGTGCTGTCGCCGGCGCACGCACTGCTCTCGATCCCGCGCAATGGCGGCACCGACGTCATCGTCGGCCAGTACATCTTCGACAACCTCGGCAACCTGCAGTCGATCACGCCGAAGCGGCTCAACGTCGCCACGGGCCGGGCGCAGCCGGCAGCGCTCGGCTACCCCGCCGGGGCGCTCGACTGGGTGTTCGATCGCACCGGCGAGCCGCGCGCGCTGCGCGCGGTCGGCAGCGGCATGTCGGAGATGTTCTGGCGCGCCGCGCCGAGCGAGCCATGGCGCTCGCTCGCCAAGTCGCCGACGCTCGAGACGCCGTGGTCCCCGTTCGCGGTCGACGGCGCGGATCGGCTCTACGTGCTCGCCCGCTCCGGCGATTCGACGTCGGTCCTCAAGCGATTCGACATCAAGAAGGGCGCGCCCGAAGAGATGCCGCTCGTGTCGACGCCGGGCTTCGATGCGCAGCCGGAGCTGCTCTTCGAGAGCACCGAGGAGCGGCGGCTGGTCGGGGTGCGGGTCGACACCGACGCCGAGACGACGGTGTGGCTCGATCCGGACCGCAAGAAGCTGCAGGCGCTCGTCGACGAGCGCTTCCCCGGCCGGATCAACCGGATCACATGCCAGGAGTGCCTGGGCGACGGCGCGATCCTGGTCGAGTCGTTCTCGGACCGAGACCCAGGCACGTACTCGGTCTATCGGCCGACGACGAAGACCTGGACGACGATCGGGGTCGCCCGCCGCGCCGTCGACCCGCGCCAGATGGCGACCCTCGACCTGCATCGCGTCAAGGCGCGCGACGGCCTCGACCTGCCGGTCTGGGTGACGACCCCGCGCGGGGCGACCGCAGGAGCGCTGCCGGCGGTCGTCCTGGTCCACGGCGGGCCGTTCATGCGCGGCGTGCATTGGCAATGGAGCGCCGATGCGCAGTTCCTCGCCTCGCGCGGCTACCTGGTGATCGAGCCCGAGTTCCGCGGCAGCATGGGCTACGGCTTCGACCACTTCAAGGCCGCCTGGAAGCACTGGGGCACGACCATGCAGGACGACGTCGCGGACGCCGTGCGCTGGGCGGCGGCCCAGGGCAAGGTCGATCCGAAGCGGGTCTGCATCGCCGGCGCGAGCTACGGCGGCTACGCCGTACTCATGGGTGCGATCCGCTACCCCGACCTGTACCGCTGCGGAGTCGCCTGGGTCGCCGTCGCCGACCCGCGCCTGCTCTTCGAAGAGTCGTGGCAGAACGACCTCAGCCGCGAGTTCCAGCGCTTCTCCCTGCCGACGTTGATCGGCGATCCCGTCAAGGACGCCGACATGCTGAAGGCCGCTACGCCGGTCGAGCGCGCGGCCGAGATCCGGATTCCGATCCTGATGGCCTTCGGTAGCGATGACGTGCGGGTGCCCCTCGAGCACGGCAACCGCATGCGGGCAGCCCTGCGCAGCGCCGGCAACGATCCGGAGTACGTCGTCTACGACAGCGAGGGTCACGGCTGGCTGAAGGTCGAGAACCGCATCGACTTCTGGAGCCGCGTCGAGAAGTTCCTCGCCAAGAACCTCAAGTAGTTTTGAAAGACCGAGCCATGTACACGCAAGCGATGGACACGATGGGCAAGGACCGCGACGACGTGCCGAAGGCGGTCCGGTCCGCCGACGAGGTCGCGCGCCAGGCGGCGTTCGACGCGCGCATCGACGCCGGCGACTTTATCGAGGCCAAGGACTGGATGCCCGAGCATTACCGCAAGACGCTGGTGCGCCAGATCAGCCAGCACGCGCATTCCGAGATCGTCGGCATGCTGCCCGAAGGCAACTGGATCAGCCGCGCCCCGACCCTGAAGAGGAAGGCGATCCTGCTCGCCAAGGTGCAGGACGAGGGCGGCCATGGCCTCTACCTCTACGCCGCCGCCGAGACGCTCGGCACGTCGCGCGACCAGCTCATCGAGGCGCTCCATTCGGGCAAGGCCAAGTACAGCTCGATCTTCAACTACCCGACGCTGACCTGGGCCGACATGGGAACGATCGGCTGGCTCGTCGACGGCGCGGCGATCATGAACCAGGTGCCGCTCTGCCGCTGCTCGTACGCGCCGTATGCGCGCGCGATGGTGCGCATCTGCCGCGAGGAGTCGTTCCACCAGCGCCAGGGCTTCGAGGCGCTGCTGACGATGATGACGCACGGCACCGACGCGCAGAAGGCGATGGTCCAGGACGCCGTCGACCGCTGGTGGTGGCCGAGCATCATGATGTTCGGCCCGCCCGACACCGAGTCGCCGAACTCGGAGCAGTCGATGAAGTGGGGCATCAAGCGGATCAGCAACGACGATCTGCGCCAGAAGTTCATCGACGCCACCGCCGAGCAGGCGAAGATCCTCGGCGTCACGCTGCCCGATCCCGACCTGCGCTGGAACGAGGAGCGCGGCCACTACGACTTCGGCGCGATCGACTGGAAGGAGTTCTGGCGGGTCGTCGGCGGCGACGGGCCGTGCAACCGCGAGCGCCTCGCCGCGCGGGTGAAGGCGTGGGACGACGGCGCCTGGGTGCGCGACGCCGCGCTGGCCCATGCGGCGAAACAGGCGCCGCTGCGGGAGGCCGCATGAGCCCCGCCGTGACGCCGGGAACGATCCCGGGGCCGCCGGCCGAGCCGATCGGCCAGGCCGCGAGGAAGGCCGAGTGGCCGCTCTTCGAGGTGTTCGTCCGCAGCAAGGCCGGGCTCGACCACAAGCATTGCGGCAGCCTGCACGCGGCCGACCCGCAGATGGCGATCCAGCTGGCGCGCGACGTCTACACGCGGCGCCAGGAAGGCACCAGCATCTGGGTCATCCGCTCCGACCAGATCACGGCGAGCGACCCGGGCGACAAGGCGGCGTTCTTCGATCCGATGGAAGACAAGGTCTACCGCCACCCGACGTTCTACGAGCTGCCGAAGTCGCTCGACCACATGTAGGCGCGGCGATGCAATCGATCACCGTTTCCCCGCATCCTTCCGTGCAGTACCTGCTGCGCATCGGCGACACCTGCCTGATCCTCGCCCAGCGCCTCGCCGAGTGGTGCGGCCACGCGCCGATCGTCGAGGAGGACATCGCGCTCACGAACATGGCGCTCGATCTCGTCGGCCAGGCGCGCGCGGTGCTGACGCGCGCGGGCCAGCTCGAAGGCGAGCTCGGCGGCGCGGCGCACGACGAGGACCAGCTCGCCTTCCTGCGCGACGAGCGCGACTTTCGCAACTGCACGCTGGTGGAGCTGCCGCGCGGCGACTTCGCGGTGACGATGTTGCGAAACCTCGTCGTCGGGATCTTTCTCGAGCTGCTCTGGCAGCGCCTCGAAGGCTCGAGCGACGGCGAGCTCGCGGCGATCGCCGGCAAGGCCGTGAAGGAAGCGCGCTACCACCGCGAGCACGCTGCCGGCTGGGTCGTGCGCCTCGGCGACGGCACCGACGAATCCGCGGCGCGCCTGAAAGCGGCCCTCGACGTCCTCTGGCCGTACATCGCCGAGATCTTCGAGGTCGACGCCATCGACAGCGAAGCCGACGCATCGCGGCTCGGCCCGCGCTGGGCCGACCTGCGCGACGACTGGCGCGCCGGCTTCGAGGCGGTGCTCACGCCGGCCCGCCTCTCGCTTCCCGGCGAGCGCGCGTTCCGCAGCACCGGCAAGTCCGGCCGCCACAGCGAGCACCTCGGCTACATGCTCGCCGAGATGCAGCACCTGCAGCGGTCGTTTCCCGGCGGCGTGTGGTGATGGTCGACGCCGCGTTCGACACGCCGCTCCCGGCGCCGCCGCCGCGCGCCGCCGGCAGCTCGCGGATCGAGCACGCCTGGGCCGTGCTGGCGGCCGTGCCCGACCCCGAGGTGCCGGTCGTCTCGGTCGTCGACCTTGGGATCGTCCGCGTCGTCATCGACGAGCCCGAGGGCCTCACCGTGGTCGTCACGCCGACCTACTCCGGCTGCCCGGCGACGGAAGCGATCGAGGCGAGCATCGTCGCCGCGCTCGACGACGCCGAGCTCGGCCCGACGCGGATCCGGATGCAGCGCGCGCCGGCGTGGACGAGCGACTGGATCAGCGACGCGGGCAAGGCCAAGCTGCGCGGCTACGGCATCGTTCCGCCGGGACCGGTCGATCGCGCCCGAGGCGCGCCGCTTCGCTTCGTTCCGCGCGCCGTCGCGCCGCTCGCGTGTCCGCGCTGCCTGAGCGCCTACACCGAGCGCCTCGCGGCGTTCGGCGCGACCGCGTGCAAGGCGCTCTGGCGCTGCCGCGCGTGCGGCGAGCCCTTCGAGCACTTCAAGCCGATCTAGGCCAATCATCGTGTCGCTTCATTTCCATCCGCTGCGCGTGAAGAGCGTGCGACCCGAGACCGACGAGGCCGTCGTCGTCTCGTTCGACGTCCCCGCCGAGCTGCGCGAGCAGTTCCGCTTCACCCAGGGCCAGCACCTGACGCTGAAGGAGACGATCGGCGGCAGCGAGCAGCGCCGCTCGTATTCGATCTGCGCCGGACCCGACGACGACGAGCTGCGCGTCGGCATCCGGAAGGTGCCGGGCGGCGTGTTCTCGACCTGGATCGCCGAGACGCTGAAGGCCGGCGACACGCTGCAGGTGATGACGCCGGAGGGCCGCTTCTTCGTCCCGCTCGACGCGGCCGCGTCGCGCCACTACCTGGCGATCGCCGGTGGCAGCGGCATCACGCCGATCCTGTCGATCATGAAGGCGGTCCTCGCCGCCGAGCCCAAGTCTCGCTTCACGCTGATCTACGGCAACCGCAGGCAGCGCTCGACGATGTTCACCGAGGAGATCGAGGACCTCAAGAACCGCTACCTCTCGCGCCTGACGCTGCACATGGTGTTCTCGCAGGAGGCCACCGACCTGCCGCTCTACAACGGCCGCCTCGGTCGCGCCAAGATCGCCGAGTTCCTCGATACGCTGGTCGATCCCGACGACATCGACCACGTCTTCGTGTGCGGACCGCACGGCGTCAACGACGAGGCGGAGGCCGCGCTCCTGGCCGCCGGCGTCGCGCCCGAGCGCATCCACATCGAACGCTTCGGCATCCCCGACGAAGGCGGCCCGGGCCGCGCCGCCGCCCAGGCGCCGCGCGAGGGCGATGCGGCCGACGCGCGCGTCACCATCATCCGCGACGGCCTGAGCCGCGACATCGATTTCCACGCCGAGCAGGGCAACATCCTCGACGCCGCGGCGGCGGCGGGGCTCGAGGTGCCGTTCTCGTGCAAGTCGGGCGTCTGCTGCACCTGCCGCGCCAAGCTGCTCGAGGGCGAGGTGCGGATGGCGCGCAACTTCGCGCTCGAGAAGCACGAGGTGGCGGCCGGCTTCGTGCTGACCTGCCAGTCGCACCCGCTCACGGAGCGCGTCGTCCTGTCGTTCGACGAGCGCTAGGCGGCCGATGCCTCGCGGACGATCCCCCGGCTACGAGCTGCAGCGCGAGACGATCCTGGCCCGCGCCGCCGAGCTCTTCGCCGAGCGCGGCTACACGGCGACGTCGATGAACGAGGTCGCGCAGGCGTGCGGCGTCTCCAAGCCCTCGCTCTATCACTACGTGCGCGACAAGCACCAGCTGCTCGCCGAGATCGCCGAGGCGCACGTGACACGCCTGCTCGCGCTCGTCGCCGAGGTCGATGCGGCGAAGCCCGCGCCCGAAGAGCGCCTGCGCCGCCTGATCGATGCCTTCCTCGTCGCCTATGCCGGCTCGCAGGCCGAGCACCGGGTGCTCACCGACGACGTGCGGTTCCTCGCGCCGGCCGAGAAGAAGCGCGTCGTCGGCGGCCAGCGCCGCGTCGTCGCCGCCTTCGCCGACGCCATCGTCGCCCTCCGCCCCGAGCTCGCCGCGGCGCGGCTGCAGAAGCCGCTCGCGATGCTGCTCTTCGGCATGATGAACTGGATGTTCACCTGGCTGCAGCCGAAAGGCGCGCTCAGCCATGCCGACCTGGCGCCGGTCGTCGCCGACCTGTTCTTCGGCGGCCTCGGCGCGGTGCGCGCGCCTGCGTCGGCGCTCAAGAATCCCCATCACCCCAACGGAGACACCGCATGTCCCACGCAAGAACCGCCTTCCTCGCCGCCGGCCTCGCGGCGGCGACCGCGCTCGCCAACCTCGCGCACGCCGACATCACCGTCGGCGTGACGGTCTCGGCGACCGGGCCGGCCGCCTCGCTCGGGATCCCGGAGAAGAACACGATCGCGCTCATGCCGCAGACGATCGGCGGCCAGAAGGTCAACTACATCGTCCTCGACGACGGGTCCGACACGACGACTGCCGTCGCCAACGCGAGAAAGCTCGTGACCGAGAACAAGGTCGACGTCCTGCTCGGCTCGACGACCACGCCGAACTCGCTGGCGATGATCGACGTGGCGTCCGAGTCGCAGACGCCGATGATCTCGATGGCCGCGTCGGCGGCGATCGTCGAGCCGGTCGACGCCAAGCGCAAGTGGGTCTTCAAGACGCCGCAGAACGACATCATGATGTCGCTCGCGATCGCCGCGCACATGGCGGCGGCGGGCGTCAAGACGGTCGGCTTCATCGGCTTTTCCGACGCCTATGGCGAAGGCTGGTTCCGCGAGTTCTCCAAGATCGCGCCGGTCAAGGGCCTGACGATCATCGCGAACGAGCGCTATGCGCGAACCGACACGTCGGTGACCGGGCAGGTGCTCAAGCTCGTCGCCGCCAAGCCCGACGCGATCCTGATCGCGGCGTCGGGGACGCCCGCCGTGCTGCCGCAGCGAACCTTGAAGGAGCGCGGCTACGCCGGCAAGTACTACCAGACGCACGGCGTCGCCAACAACGATTTCCTGCGCGTCGGCGGCAAGGACGTCGAGGGCACCTACCTGCCGTCGGGCCCGGTGCTCGTCGCCTCGCAGCTCCCGCCCGGCAATCCGGTGCGGATGAGCGCGCTCGACTACGTCAACAAGTACGAGTCGGCCTACGGCAAGGGGTCGGTATCGACCTTCGGCGCCCATGCGTGGGATGCAGGGCGGCTGATGTCGATCGCGGCCGCGCAGGCGCTCAAGACCGCCAAGCCCGGCACCGCGGAGTTTCGCGCCGCGCTGCGCAATGCCCTGGAGGAGGCGCGCGAGGTCCAGGGCGCGCACGGCATCTTCAACATGTCGCCGACCGACCATCTCGGCCTGGACCAGCGCGCCCGCGTGATGGTCAAGATCGAGAACGGCAGCTGGCACTACGAACCCTGAGATCGACATGCCTGTCCTGCAAAGCCTCATCGCCGATCGCTGGATCGGCAGCCGCGAGGGTGCGGCGCTCGCCAGCGCCATCGACGGCGCGACGATCCATCACGCCCATGCCGACGAGATCGATTTCGGCGAGGCGCTGGCGTTCGCGCGGCGCACCGGCGGCACCTCGCTGCTCGCGCTCGACTTCCAGCAGCGGGCGGCGCGGCTGAAGGCCCTCGCCGCGTACCTGAACGAGCGCAAGGAGGAGCTCTACGCGATCTCGCGCCACACCGGCGCGACGCGCAGCGACGGCTGGGTCGACATCGAGGGCGGCACGGGCACGCTGTACGCGTATGCGTCGATGGGCGGCAATGAGCTGCCCTCGGGCAACGTGCTGCACGAGGGGCCGCCGGTCGTGCTCGGCAAGAAGGGGCAGTTCGCGGCGACCCACATCCTCGTTCCGCGCGGCGGCGTCGCCGTCCACATCAACGCCTTCAACTTCCCGGTCTGGGGCCTGCTCGAGAAGTTTGCGCCGACCTTCCTCGCCGGCATGCCGTGCATCGCCAAGCCGGCGACGGCGACGAGCTACCTCACCGAGGCGCTGGTGCGCATGATGATGGCGTCGGGCCTGCTGCCGGCCGGAAGCCTGCAGCTTGTCATCGGCCCCACCGGCGACCTGCTCGACCGGCTCGAGAGCAGCGACGTCGTCACCTTCACCGGCTCCGCCGACACGGCGCTGAAGCTGCGCCGCAACGCCAACCTGCTGTCGCGCTCGATCCCGTTCAACGCCGAGGCGGATTCGCTCAACGCGGCGATCCTCGGTCCCGACGTGAGCCCGGACGACGAGGAGTTCGACCTGTTCGCGAAGGAGGTCGCGCGCGAGATGACGGTCAAGGCGGGCCAGAAGTGCACCGCCATCCGGCGCGCGATCGTGCCGCGCAAGCACCTCGACGCGATGGCAGCGCGCCTGCGCGACCGCCTCGCCAAGGTGAGCGTGGGCGATCCGGCGGTCGAAGGCGTCAAGATGGGCGCGCTTGCGTCGAAGGCGCAGCAGGCCGACGTCGCCGAGCGCCTCGCGCTGCTCGCCAAGGGCAACGAGATCGTCTTCGGCGCGGCCGACGGCTTCGCGCCGAAAGGCGAGGGCGTTGCCAACGGCGCGTTCTTCGCGCCGACGCTGGTGCTGTGTCGCGACGGCACCAGGAACGACGCCGTCCACGACGTCGAGGCCTTCGGCCCGGTGTCGACGCTGATGCCGTACGACGACTTCGAGGAAGCGATGACGCTCGCCGCGCGCGGCCGCGGCAGCCTCGTTGCGACGCTCGTCACGCACGACCCCCACGTCGCGGCGAAGGCGATCCCGCAGATGGCCGCCTGGCACGGCCGGCTGCTCGTCCTCGACCGCGTCGCCGCAGCGGAGTCGACGGGTCACGGCTCGCCCTTGCCGATGCTCAAGCACGGCGGTCCCGGGCGCGCCGGCGGCGGCGAGGAGCTCGGCGGCATCCGCGCCGTCAAGCACTTCCTGCAGCGCGCGGCAGTGCAGGGCTCGCCGACGATGCTGACCGCCGTAACCGCCGAGTACGTGCGCGGCGCCGCGCTCAACGAAGGCGACGTGCACCCGTTCCGCAAGCACTTCGAGGAGCTCGCGATCGGCGACTCCCTGCTGACGCACCGGCGCACGGTGAGCGAGGCCGACATCGTCAACTTCGGCGGTATCTCGGGCGACTACTTCTACATGCACTTCGACGAGATCGCGGCGAAGGACACGCAGTTCGGCAAGCGCATCGCGCACGGCTACTTCGTGCTGTCGGCCGCCGCGGGCCTCTTCGTGTCGCCGGCGCCGGGGCCGGTGCTGGCCAACTACGGGCTGGACACGCTGCGCTTCGTCAAGCCGGTGGGCATCGGCGACACGATCCGCGCGCGCCTGACCTGCAAGCGCAAGATCGACCGCAACAAGAAGGACGCCAACGGCGTCGGCCAGGGCGTGGTGGCCTGGGACGTCGAGGTGAGCAACCAGGACGGCGAGCTGGTCGCCAGCTACGACATCCTGACGCTGGTCGCCAAGAAGGGCTGAGGCCCGGCGCCGCTCGCTCGGGGCGAGTTCCTACAGGCGGGTTCTCCGGCGCACACTAAGGTGCCAGCCTGGAGAACCCCCATGCCCGCAGCCTCCCGAGCACGCGAAGCCCTGGCGCCGTACCACGGCAAGCGCGACTTCAAGAAGACGCCCGAACCGCGCGCCGGCGGCAAGCCGGCGAGGGGCGTGCTGTCCTTCGTCGTCCAGAAGCACCACGCCAGCCACCTGCACTACGACTTCCGGCTCGAACTCGACGGCACCCTGAAAAGCTGGGCGGTGCCCAAGGGGCCCTGCCTCGATCCGACGGTCAAGCGCATGGCCGTGCAGGTCGAGGATCACCCGCTCTCCTACGCGAACTTCGAAGGCACGATCCCGCCGAAGCAGTACGGCGCCGGCAGCGTGATCGTCTGGGACCGGGGCGAGTG
>DATIDZ010000439.1:0-4449 GCA_035456045.1 Caldimonas sp. | reverse complement strand
GAGGTCGTCATGAAGGGCTCCTTCGACAGTGGGAAACGAAAGGTTGCAAGCGTATGCGATCAGCGCACGATCCGATCGGCCCGATCGAGCACCGACTGCGGCACCGTCACCCCGATCCGGGCCGCGGTCTTCAGGTTGACGATCAGCTCGAACTTGGTCGGCTGCTCGATCGGCAGGTCGGCGGGCCGGGCGCCCTTCAGGATCCGGTCGACATAGCGTGCGCCGTCGCTGCCCTCGGTCCGGTAGCCGGGGCCGTAGGCCAGGAGGCAGCCGTTGTCGGCGTAGTCGGCGCGGGCGCAGATCGAGGGCAGGGCGTTCTCCACGGCCAGCTCGGCGATGAGCGCCTGGTTCGAATTGGCGACCGGGTTGAGCGTCACCCAGACCGCTTGGTTGCGCGCCTTCGCCGCTGCCCTGAAGCCCGCGTGGTACTCCTCGACGGTGCTGACCTGCATCGAGTAGAGCTGCAGGCCGAGCTTGTCGGCGGGCTCCTTGCTGGCCTCCCACTGCGGAATCGACCCGGGCGCCTTCGGGTCCCAGAGCACGGCCACGCGGGTGGCCTTCGGCACCACTTCCTTCAGCAGCTCGAGCCGCTTGCCCGCGAGCACCGCGGCGACGTTGGTGATGCCGGTGATGTTGCCGCCGGGGCGTGCGAGGCTCTCGGCGAGGCCGGTGGCGATCGGATCGGTCACGCCCATGAAGACGATCGGAACGGTCGAGGTCGTCTTCTTCGCGGCCACCGCGGCGTTCGAGGTCACCGCGACCAGCACGTCGACGTTCATGCGAACGAGCTCGGCGGCGTGCTCGGGAAGCCGCTGCAGATCCGCGCTCTCGTGGCGGTACTCGATCTGGACCGTCTGGCCCTCGACATGACCGAGGTCGCGCAGCCCCTGTCGGAATGCCGCCAGGCGGGGCGCGTCGGCGCTCGCCGACACGGCCGCGAGATAGCCGATCCGCGGCACCTTCTTCGCGGGCTGCGCCGCGGCGACCAGGCTCGCCGCCGTCAGGAGCATGAAGGCGAGAAAACGGGAGAGGGTCATCGTCGAATCCTAGTCCTGCAGCCCGACAATCCGGCGTCGCCACCGCCGGTACCACGACCCGTGAAGATCTACGACATCGAAGTGCAGCGGCTGAAATCGGTCCGTCACGACAAGGGCGTGATCGAGCTCGGCATCGACGCGCTCGTCCTGCCGCGGCCGCTTCGCGACGACGAGGCCTTGACGAGCAGCCTGCGCCTTCCCGTCGAGCACGCGCGCTCGCTGCTCATCCTGCTCAAGCAGCAGCTCGCCGAGGTCGACAAGTCGCAGCCGCGCAGCCGCCGTTCCGGCCGCGCCTGACGGCGCGTCCTCGGGACGACGACGGCGGCGCTCTGCTGTGTTCACGGGCGCGCTCCGCTCAGGCCGCGACCGGCGCGTCGGTGCGCATCCAGCCTTCCTCTCGCAGCCACCAGGGCAGCGCGGCGACGACGCTGGCCGGGTCGACGACCGGTTGCATGTGCACGGCGCCCGACAGCGTCGCCAGCTGCGCGCACGGCAGGATCTCGGCGAGTCTCGCGGCGACCCGGCGCGCGGGCTCGGGCGACGCGTCGCCGCGCAGCAGGCGGACCGGCATGCGCAGCGCCGCGTACGCCGACGGCGGCACGGCGTCGTCGAACAAGGCGTCGAACTCCGCGCTCACCTTCGCCATCCGCGCCGCGATGGCGTCGCGGCGCGCCGGCGAGAGCGCCTGCCATGCGCCGGACCCCGACCAGTAGTCGACGAAGCGCGCGCCGGCGACGTGCGCGTGGCCGGCGCGGACGAGCGCGGCGAGGCCGCGGCCGACCCGCACGATCTCTTCGGCCGCGTCGGCGTGCCGGCGCTGCCCGAAGAGCAGCGCGAAGCGAACCGGCTCGTAGAGCGTCAGGCTCGCGACGGCGTCGGGCCGGCGCAGCGCCAGCTGCAGCGCGACCGCGCCGCCGTAAGAATGGCCGAGCAGGTGCACCGCGCCCGCGCCGGTCTCGAGCAGCGGCTCGAGCGCGGCGGCCTCGTCGTCGAGCGTCAGCGCGCGATCGAGCGGCCACGGGGCGCGGCTCCCGTAGCCGAGCAGCGGCGGCGCCAGCACCGCGTGCGCGGGCGAGAGCCCAGCGGCGATGGCGTCCCATTGACGGCCCGAGCTGGCGCTGCTGTGCAGGCACAGGACGGTATCGCGGGGGGCAGGCGAAAAGGCATGCATGGTGTCTCCAGCAGGTCGGGGCAAGGGCAAGGTCACGCGGCCATCGGCAGCGCCATCGCCGGCGCGGCGGGAACCGCGTACGCGAGCGGCAGCAGCGCCTTCTCGATGCGCCGGCGCTGCGAGTCGCTGACGAGGGCGAACAGCGTCTTGCGGAAGCGCGGCTCCATCACGCCCGAGACGATGTACTGCCAGCGATACGCCTTGAGCATCGCCTCGCCGATGCGGCGACGCTGGGCCGTGTCCAGGCGCGCGCCGGCCCGGGCGAGGAAGCAGGCCGCATCGGCCTCGGCCTGGCCCTGCAGGATCGCGTCGACGGCGCCGACGAGCGCGATCAGGTCGTCGACCGCTGCGTCGCGCTCGGCGTCGCTCATCGTCGCGTCCTCGCGCTGCCACTCGAGCTCGTCGAGGACGGCGTGCTGCGCCTCGTCGACCCAGTGCAGGCGGAACACGTCCTTCCAGAGGGGGTCGACGTCGGCGTCGGGATCGATGCTGCAGCGGTAGTGCGCAAGCACGAACAGCTCGATGTGCGTCGTCAGCCCGAGCACGGCCCAGGTGCGCTTGCCGAGCACGACCCGGGCGACCGCCTCGGCCTGCGCCGCGCACGCGTAAACGCCACCCATCTGCACGGCGAGCATCGCCTCGATGCGGCGAAACAGCGCCTGGTGCTTCAGCTCCTCGTCGGTGAAGCGCACCAGCGCCTCGAACGCCACCTGGTCGCCGAGCGCGTGGGTGCGGCCGACCTCGCACATCTTGGCGCCGATGAAGCGCTCGACCAGGCCGAACAGGTTGGCGTACGTGCGGCCCTGCACCTGGCTGTAGACGCGCTGCTCGGCGGCCGTGAGGAAGGGCAGCTCGCCGACCAGCGACAGGCCGTCGGGCAGGAACTTGCGGGTCATGTCGAAGCTGCGGCCGCGCATCAGGTCGCGGTCGATGTCCCACTGCGCGCGCTTCGAGCTGGCGATGACCTGGGCGTAGCGCCGGGTGGGGAACGAGGTATCGATGGGCATGGTGGTCCTGTGGAGGGATGCAATCGCCCCGCGGTCGGGGCAGGAAGGCGACCGTTAGTGGCGTCGCGTCCTTTGAATCGCAAGCCCGGGTCAAAAGGCGACACTCGGCCCGTAGAATTTCTCGACGATCCCCCTTTCGGGCGTGTCCGGCGCCGTCGCTGCGGCACCTCTTCGACGCCGGATCGGCCGTGTTTCCCCGGAGCCCTGGCTTGGCTGCACCCACCGACGGCGACGACGCGCAGGCCCTCGCCACCATGCTGGCGGCCGCCGAGCGCGGCGACGTCTCGGCCACGCCGCAGCTGTTCGCGACGCTCTATCGCGAGCTCCACCGCGTCGCCCGGCGCCAGCTCCATTTCAATGCCGGCGGGCTGACGATCGGCGCGACCACGCTGCTGCACGAGGCGTACCTCGACCTCAGCCGGCGCGACCTCGCCTTCCCCGACGAGAACCGGTTCTTCGCCTACGCCGCCCGCGCGATGCGCGGGCTGATCGTCGACTACGTGCGCGAGCGTCGGGCGATCAAGCGGGGCGGGCAGTTCCACCTGACCACGCTCGACACGCTCACCGCCGAGTCGGTGCCGCAGGTCGACGACCTCGGCCCGCTGAGCGAGGCGCTCGACGCGCTGGCCGTCGCAGAGCCGGCGCTCGCCGAGCTGGTCGAGCTCAAGTTCTTCTGCGGCTTCGGCTTCGCCGAGATCGCCGCGATGCGCAAGGTGTCCGAGCGCACCGTGCAGCGCGACTGGAACAAGGCGCGACTCTTCCTGCGCAGCGCGCTCCACGACGACGACTGACGCCGGCCGCGTGTCGTCTTCGGCGCGAGGAATCCGATGTACACGGCATGCCCCCGTTCTCGTCGGAGATTTCCATGAGCCTCGCCGTTGCCGCCTGCCCCTGTCGCATCGATTCCGTCGCCGCCTTCCTGACCGCAGTCGCCGCGACGCTCGGCGCCGTCGCGATGGTGATCGGCTGCGCGCCGCCGCCCGCGGTGCCTCCCGAGCTCGCCGTCGCCGCGCCGGTCGCGAGCTCGTCGGCGCTGATCGCGACGGCGCCGGCGCTCGCGGCGCCGACTGACAAGGGCAGGCGCACGGAGTAAGGTGCGGTCCCGTTGCCACACCGCCCCGGCGTCATGAAGGAGCTCCATTCGCGCGACTGGCAGCGCCTGAGCCGGCTGCTCGACGAGCTGCTCGACCTCGACGACGCCGCTCGCGCCGAGCGCTTGGCCGCGTTGCGAGCG
>DATIDZ010000438.1:0-11506 GCA_035456045.1 Caldimonas sp. | reverse complement strand
CGCGCTTCGATCTCGCTGCGCCACGGCGTGCCCTGGCAGTACGCGATGGCCGGATGGCGCGGCGATGACGCGCGGCTGCGCTCTGCCAGGGTGTCGATGCGTGGCTCGCTGCGAAAGCCGCCGGCCGCGAGGTCGCGCCGGATCGCCGCCGTGTCGTGGTAGCCGTGCGGCGTGCGCGCCATGAAGCGCGGCGGGTCGGCGGGAAACAGCGTCGCCAGCGTGTTCGTCACGACGTCGGCGAACTCGTTGTCCTCGATCCGGTCCCAGACGTTGAAGACGAGCGCGCCGCCCGGGCGCAGCACGCGGCGCGCTTCGGCGAAGCCGCGGCCCTTGTCGGGCAAGAACATGACGCCGAACTGGCAGACGACGACGTCGAAGTCATCGTCGGCGAACGGCAGCTGCATCGCGTCGGCCTGCTGCCACCGCACCGCACGCGACGTGCCGACCTCCGTCGCGGTCGCGATCATCGCGGGGTTGAGGTCGGTCGCGACGATGTCGGTGGTCGCCGGCAGCTGCGCCGCGAGGGCACGCGTGACGACGCCGGTGCCGGCGGCGATCTCGAGGACGCGCGTCGGCCGTCGCGCGGCGACTCGGCCGGCCAGGTCCGTCGCGTAGGGTGCGAAGATCAGCGGGACGAAGTAGTCCTCGTAGAGGCGCGGGATCGAGCCGGCGAAGACCTTGTCGATGTCGGAGCTCATCGACGGCCCCTCCGTGGGAACGGGCGGCGCCGGCCGCGACGGGGCGGCGCTGGCCGCTGCCTCAGGAGTTGGCGAGGTTGAAGTAGCGCGCCTCGAGTGCCTTCGCGCTGGTCAGGCGCAGCCGCACCAGGACCCGCTCCCAGAGCGTCAGCGGCTGGATCGTTCCGCTCGGCAGCACCAGCACCGGGCCGAGGATCGGCTCGTCCTCGATGCGGGATTCCTGGTACTCGCGGACGGGCTTCGCTGCGCTCATTCTTGCTCCTCGAATCGCTCTGAATCGAGCTGTTTTTCCAATGTAACAGAGTGTGTGCAAAGCGCCAGACCGCTCGTCGGGCCGTCACGCGACGTGACGGAGAGCGACGCTCGCGTCCGTGGTGAACGCGATCCCGCCGATCGTGAACAACGGGGCGCGCGGTGAGCTCGCGAACGGCACGACCGAAGCGAATGGCGCGGGGGTTCTCCCGGCTGCACCGCGCCGGGCACGGCGTCGAAACTAGCCGGATGCAACTTCGCCTCGAGCGCGTGAGCAAGCACTGGGGCACGGCCAAGGCGGTCGACGGCGCCAGCTTCGCGACCGGTTCCGGCAAGCTCGTCGTCCTGCTCGGGCCGTCGGGCTGCGGAAAGTCGACGACGTTGCGCATGATCGCCGGCCTCGATGCGCCGAGCGAGGGCCGGATCTTCATCGACGACCGCGATGTCACCGGCGTCGCGCCCGCCGCCCGCCGCATCTCGATGGTGTTCCAGTCGTACGCGCTCTTTCCGCACCTGAGCGTCGCCGAGAACATCGTGTTCGGGCTCAAGGTGCGGCGCGAGCCGGCCGCAGACCACGCGCGCCGGCTCGCTCGCGTCGCGACGCTGCTCGGCCTCACCGAGCTGCTCGACCGCAAGCCCGCGCAGCTCTCGGGCGGCCAGCAGCAGCGCGTCGCGCTCGGCCGCGCGATCATCGCCGAGACCCAGGTCTGCCTGATGGACGAGCCGCTCTCGAACCTCGACGCGCAGCTGCGCCAGGAGATGCGGCGCGAGATCCGCGCGCTGCAGCAGCAGCTCGGCATGACGATGGTCTACGTCACCCACGATCAGACCGAGGCGATGAGCATGGCCGATCAGGTCGTCCTGCTGCGCGCCGGGCGCATCGAGCAGGACGCGCCGCCGGCCGACCTCTACGCGCGTCCGGCGACGGTGTTCGCGGCGCGCTTCATCGGCACGCCGCCGATGAACATCATCGCCGCGCCCGGACGCGCCGACCTCAAGCTCGGCGTCCGGCCGGAGCACGTGCGTGTCGTCGCCGACGGCGGCGTCGAGGCGGTGGTGCAAAGCGCGGAATACCTCGGCGCCGACACCGTCGTCACGTGCTCGACATCGGCCGGCGGCATGCTCGCCGACACGCTCGCCGCGCGGCTGCCCGGCCGCTTCGACGTCGCCGAGGGCACGCGCCTTCGCCTCGGCTGGGCGGCCGAAGACGCCCACTGTTTCGACCACGCGAGCGGCCGCCGCCGCGACGACGTCGTCCCCGTTCCCGCTTGAACGATCCGATCCAAGGAGACCCGCATGAAGAACGCCCTGACCGTCGCCTTCGCCGCCCTCGTCGCGGCGGCCATGCCTGCGGCCGCGCAGAAGGTGACCGAGATCAACTTCTACTACCCGGTGGCCGTCGGCGGCCCGGTGACGAAGACGATCGACCAGATGGCCGCCGATTTCGCCAAGGAGAACCCCGACGTGAAGGTCAACCCGATCTACTCGGGCACCTACCAGGAGAGCATCGTCAAGGTGCTGACGGCGACCAAGAGCGGGAAGCCGCCGCAGCTCGCCGTGCTGCTCTCGACCGACATGTTCTCGCTCATCGACGAGGACGCGATCGTGCCGATCGACGACCTCGCCAAGAGCGCCGACGACAGGAAGTGGCTCGACGGCTTCTACAAGAGCTTCATGATGAACAGCCGCACCGGCGGCAAGACCTGGGGCGTGCCGTTCCAGCGCTCGACGATCGTCCTCTACTGGAACAAGGACGCGTTCAAGGAGGCCGGCCTCGACCCGGAGACGGGCCCGGCGAACTGGGACCAGGTGGTCGAGTACGCGAAGAAGCTGACCAAGACCGACGCGAGCGGCAACGTCACGCAGTGGGGCGTGAAGATCCCCTCGTCGGGATTCCCGTACTGGCTGTTCCAGGGCCTGACCACGCCGAACGACGTGCTGCTGATGAACGACGCCGGCACCGAGACCTACTTCGACAAGCCGGCCGTCATCGAGGCGCTGCAATATTGGGTCGACCTCTCGGCCAAGCACAAGGTGATGCCGGGCGGCGTGATCGAGTGGGGGACGACGCCGAAGGACTTCTTCGAGAAGAAGGCGGCGATGATCTGGACGACGACCGGCAACCTCACCAACATCCGCACCAACGCGACGTTCCCGTTCGGCGTCGCGATGCTGCCGGCGAAGAAGCATCCGGGCAGCCCGACCGGAGGCGGCAACTTCTACGTCTTCGCCAAGACGACGCCGGCCGAGCAGCAGGCGTCGCTGCGTTTCATCAAGTGGGCGACGGCGCCGGAGCGCGCGGCGCAGTGGAGCATCGCCACCGGCTACGTCGCGGTGACGCCGGCGGCGTGGGACACGCCCGAAATGAAGAAGTACGCGCAGGAGGTGCCGCAGGCGCTGGTCGCGCGCGACCAGCTGCAGTACTCGGTCGCCGAGCTCTCGACCCATGACAACCAGCGCGTGACGACGGCGCTCAACAACGGCCTGCAGGCGGCGCTGACCGGATCGAAGTCGCCGGCCGACGCGATGCGCGACGCGCAGCGCGAGGCGACGCGCATCCTGAAGGACTTCAAGCGGTGACCCCTGGCTTCCCGGGTCGCAGCCGAGGGGTCTCGGCCGACTAGGGCGATGAGATCCGCCGCTCCGCTCAGGACGACGGCCGGCGCGGTCACGCCGTGGCTGCTCCTGCTGCCGGCGCTGACGCTGCTCGTCGCCTTCACGCACTGGCCGGCGCTCGCGACGCTCTGGGACAGCTTCCAGTCGACGCCGAAGAAGGGGCGGCCGGCGCACTTCATCGGCATCGACAACTACCGCGCGATGGTCGACGACGAGGTCTTCTGGCAGGCGCTGGTGAACAACGTGGTCTACGCCGTCGGCACGATCCCGCTGTCGATCGCGCTGGCGATCGCGATGGCGCTGTGGGTCGACAGCCGTCTCGCCGGACGCGGCTTCCTCCGCCTGGCGTACTTCACGCCGACCGTTCTGCCGATGATCGCCGTCGCCAACATCTGGCTGTTCTTCTACACGCCGCAGTACGGCCTGCTCGAGCAGATCACGCAGGCGCTCGGCTTGCCGAGCCACAACTGGCTCGGCGACAAGCACACCGTGCTGGGCGCGATCATCGTCGTCGCCGTCTGGAAGGAAGCCGGCTTCTTCATGATCTTCTACCTCGCCGCGCTGCAGCAGATCCCGCCGTCGCTCGCCGAAGCGGCGGCGCTCGAAGGCGCCTCGCGCGGGCAGTACTTCCGCCGGATCCTCTTTCCGCTCCTCATGCCGACGACGCTGTTCGTCCTCGTCAATGCGCTCATCAACTCGGTGCGGATGGTCGACCACCTGTTCGTGATGACGCGCGGCGGCCCCGACAACGCGAGCGCGCTGCTGCTGTACTATATCTACCAGGTCGGCTTCAGCTTCTGGGACACCGGCTACGCGGCGGCGCTGACCGTCGTCGTGCTTGCGGTGCTCGGCGCCGTCGCGTTCTTCCAGATCCGCTTCCTCGACCGGCGCACGCACTACCGATGAACGCGTGCCGAGTCCCATGACGGCCGACGTGACCGTGTTCCGGCCGGCGCCGGCAGCGCGCGCGCTCGAGACCGCGGCCGCGTGGCTGCTCGGCGCGCTCTGGATCCTGCCGCTCGCCTACGCGGTGTGGACGGCGTTCCACCCAGCGGCCTTCTCGACGCGCTTCGAGATCGGCGCGCCGCTCAGCCTGCAGAACTTCGTCAACGCCTGGCACGCGGCGCCGTTCGCGCGCTACTTCCTCAACACCACGCTGCTCGTCGCGATGGTGCTGGCGGCGCAGCTCGTCCTCGGCACGCTCGCCGCCTACGCGCTGGCACGCTTCGAGTTCCGCGGCCGGGAGCTCATCTTCGGCCTGATCCTGCTCCAGCTGATGGTCATGCCCGACGTGCTCATCGTCGAGAACTACCGGACCATGAACGCGCTCGGCCTGCGCGACACGATCGTCGCCATCGGCCTGCCGTACTTCGCGTCGGCGTTCGGCATCTTCCTGCTGCGTCAGACGTTCAGGACCGTGCCGAAGGAGCTCGACGACGCGGCGCGTGTCGAAGGCGCCAGCGCGCTGCAGGTCCTGCTCAAGGTCTACGTTCCGCTGGCCCGGCCGGTCTATCTCGCCTATGCGCTCGTCTCGGTGAGCTACCACTGGAACAACTTCCTCTGGCCGCTGATCGTCACCAACTCGGTCGAGACGCGGCCGCTGACGGTCGGCCTGCAGGTCTTTTCTTCCACCGACCAGGGGGTCGATTGGTCGATCATCACGGCCGCGACGCTGATGACGTCGGCGCCGCTGCTGGTCGGCTTCCTGCTCTTCCAGCGCCAGTTCGTCCAGTCGTTCATGCGCGCCGGGATCCGCTGAGGCCGGCCGGCGCGAGGAGTTGCCATGAAGCTCGTGACGTGGAACATCCAGTGGTGCCGCGGCTGCGACGGCCGCGTCGATCCGCGCCGGATCGTCGAGCACGCGCGCGCCGTCGCCGACTTCGACGTCCTCTGCCTGCAGGAGGTCGCCGCCAACTTCTCGACCTTGAAAGGCAGCCAGGGCGAAGACCAGTTCGCGCTTCTCGCCTCGCTCCTGCCCCGGTTCACACCGGTCGTCGCGACGCCCGTCGACGTCGCCGGCGCCGACGGCTCGCGGCGCACCTTCGGCAACATGATCCTGAGCCGGCTGCCGGTCTCGCAGGTGCTGCGCGTGCAGCTGCCGTGGCCCGCCGACCCGGCCGTCCGCAGCATGCCGCGCATGCTGCTCGAGGCCGTCGTCCAAGCCCCGTTCGGGCCGCTGCGCGTGATGACGACCCACCTCGAGTACTACTCGCAGCCGCAGCGCGCCGCCCAGGTCGAGGCGCTTCGCGCCCGTCACGCCGAAGCCTGCGGCCACGCGCTCGACGACCGCGCGCGCAGCGACTCCGGCGACCCGTTCCAGGCGCAGCCGCACACGGTCTCGGCGATCCTCACGGGCGACTTCAACCTGCGCCCCGAGGACCCGCTGCACGCGCGAATGACGGCTCCGTTCGACGACGCGCGCGTGCCCGCGTTCGCCGACGCCTGGCGCGTCCTCCATCCCGACGAGCACCAGCCGCCGACGATCGGCGTGCACGATTGCGACCAGTGGCCCGACCCGTTCGCCTGCGACTTCATCTTCGCGACCGGCGACCTCCGCCCGCGGCTGCGCGCCGTCGCCGTCGACGCGACGACCGACGCGAGCGACCACCAGCCGATGCTCGTCGAGCTCGGCTAGACGCAGGCGCGCCGTGTGCCCGTCGCGTGCACGGATCGTCCGCGGCGGCGCCGCGCTGTCGGTGGCCTCGATCCTCTCTCCGCTCCTCCGCGGCCAGACCGCCGCGACCCTCAAGATGAACACCCGCCCGATCCCCTCGACCGGCGAAGCGCTGCCGGTGATCGGCTGCGGCACCTACATCGGCTTCGACCACGCGCCCGGCACGCCGGAGTACGCGCTGCTGCCCGGCGTCGTCGCCGCGCTGCTCGATGCCGGCGGCAAGGTGCTCGACAGCTCTCCGATGTACGGCCGCGCCGAGGCCACGACCGGCGAGCTGCTCGCCGCCAGCGGCCGGCGCGGCGAGGCGTTTCTCGCCACCAAGGTCTGGACCTCGGGTCGCGATCAGGGCGTGCGTCAGATGGAGAACTCGATGCGCCTGCTCGGCGCCGAGCGCATCGACCTGATGCAGGTCCACAACCTGCTCGATTGGCGCACGCACCTGGCGACGCTGCGCGCGTGGAAGGCCGACGGCCGCATCCGCTACCTCGGCATCACGCACTACACGTCGTCGGCGTACGGCGAGGTCGAGGCGGTGCTGCGCTCGGAGAAGCTCGACTTCCTCCAGATCAACTACGCCCTCGACGACCGCGAGGCCGAGAAGCGCGTGCTGCCGCTTGCCTCCGAGCGCGGCGTCGCGGTCATCGTCAACATGCCGTTCGGAGGCGGCGGGCTGCTGCGCGGCCTGCTGGCCCGGCCGCTGCCGCCGTGGGCCGCCGAGATCGGTTGCGCGAGCTGGGCGCAGGTGCTGCTCAAGTTCGTGCTCGGCCATCCTGCGGTGACCTGCGCGATCCCCGGCACGCGTCGGCGCGAGCACATGGAAGACAACGTCCGCGCCGGCTTCGGCAGCGTGCCGCCGCCCGCGTTCTGGCGCGACAAGCTGGCGACGATCGGCCGCTAGCGGACGGCGCCGCGCGATAGGCCGGCGACGATCGGGGCTAGCGGACGCGCGGCAGGCGGACGACGAACTGCGTGCCGCGATCGGCGCCGTCGCTCCTCGCGGTGACGGTGCCGCCGTGTGCCTTGACGAGCTCGTGGACGACCGCCAGGCCGATGCCGAGCCCCGATTCGTCGATCGGCATGTTGGTGTCGAGCGAGAACAGGTCGAAGATGTGCGGCAGCGCGTCGGGCGCGATGCCGACGCCTTCGTGGGTGACGCTGATCGCGACCTGGTCATCGGCGGCGACCATCACCAGGACGATGTCGCCGCCCGGCGGCGTTCGCCGCGACGCGTTGTTGAGCAGGTTGCTGAACACCTGCGTCAGCCGCTGCGGATCGCCGTGGACGAGCGTCGGTCCGGGCGCAAGCTCGACGTTCAGTCGCTGCTGCTTGGTGTCGATGGCGTGGCGACTGGCATCGATCGCCTCGGCGACGATGCGGCCGAGGTCGAGCGTGGTGCACTGGAGGCGGAACTCGCCCGCGCCGACGCGCGAGCCGTCGAGCAGGTCGTCGATGAGGCGGGCCATGTGCGCGGTCTGGCGCTGGATCACCTCGTGCTGCGCGGCGCGGGCCTCGGCGTCCGCCTTCGGATGCCTGAGCGTCGCCGACGCCATGCGGATCGCCGAGAGTGGATTGCGCAATGCGTGCGCCGCCATCGCGACGAAGTTGATCTGCCGGTGGTGCGCCTCCTCCGCGTTGGCCTGCAGCTTCTGCGCGCTCTGCGCTGCGCTGACGAGCTGCCGGTTGGCCTCGAGCAGCTCGCGCAGGCGCGCCTCGTGCTCGGCGAGAGGCGACTCCGGGCGCCTGCCGGGCGGGCTAGGCGTCTCCGCCGGCGCGCGCAGATCGGCGTCGAGCCCGTCGACGATCTCGCTGCAGAACGCGTAGCGCCCCGGACCGGCTCGCTTGGCGCGGTACATCGCGGCGTCGGCGCAGTCGATGAGCGCGTTCGCGTCGGCGCCGTCCTCCGGATAGACGCTGATGCCCAGGCTCCCCGAGAGCGACAGCGTGTGCGCGCCGACCTGCGCCGGCGCGGCGAGCGACTCGAGGATCTTCTGCGCCACCGCCGCGGCGTCGCTCGCCTTTGCCATCTCGGCGAGCAGGACGACGAATTCGTCGCCGCCGTGCCGGCTCACCGAGTCCGATTCGCGCACCGACGCCTCGAGACGACGCGTCGCCAGCTGCAGCACCCGGTCGCCGACGGCGTGGCCGAGCGAATCGTTGATCTGCTTGAAATAGTCGAGGTCGAGGAAGATGACGCCGACGCGCGTGCCGCGCCGTTGGGCCATCGAGATCGCGGTGTCGAGGCGGTCGAGCATGAGCGCGCGGGTCGGCGCGCCGGTGAGCTCGTCGTGCTGCGTCGACCGGGCGAGCTCGTCGAGGGTGCTGACGGCGGTCTGGGCGACGTTGTCGGCGTGCACGGCCGCCTGGACGAGCTCGGCGTTGGCCTCGAGCAGCTGGGCGCTGCGCAGGCCGCTCAGCTCGTCCTTGGCCTTGGCGAGGTCGCGGCGCAGGCCGGCGAGCTCGGCGCGCACTGCGTCGGCCTGCGCGGTGAGGAGCGCCAGCGAGCGGCGCGTCGCCGCCGCCTTCGCGTCTTCGCCGTCCTCGCTCATGGGCCTCGCTTCTCCCCGCTGCGCCGGAGCGCTTGCAATTCGTTTCATCATGCCGCGTTTGCGTCGCCCCGGCTCCCGCAGGGACGGGAAGCGTGCGGCAGCGAGAGAAATGCCACATACAGTCGCGCTTTCGCTTGCCGCTTCCTCCCGCCGACGTGTCGGACGCCATGCCTTTCTCGTCTTCGCCGAGCCCCGACCGGCCGCTCGACGTCGTGATCGTCGGTGCCGGCCTCTCGGGCATCGGCGCGGCCTATCACCTGCAGCAGCGCTGCCCCGGCAAGCGCTTCGAGGTCATCGAGAAGCGCGCGGCGATCGGCGGCACGTGGGATCTCTTTCGCTATCCGGGCGTGCGCTCCGACTCCGACATGTACACGCTCGGCTATCGCTTCCGGCCGTGGACCGATGCGCAGGCGATCGCGGACGGTCCGTCGATCCTGCGCTATGTCCGCGCGACCGCCGAGGAGGCCGGCATCGTGCCGAAGATTCGCTTCGGCCACGTTGTGCGCCGCGCCGACTGGTCGAGCGCCGACGCGCTGTGAACGCTGCACGGCGAGCGCGTCGACGACGGCGCGCCGGCGAGCTGGCGCGCGCGCTTCCTCCATGTCTGCAGCGGCTACTACCGCTACGACCGAAGCCACCGGCCCGAATTCGCCGGCGAGGCCGACTTCGAGGGAACCCTCGTCAGCCCGCAGTTCTGGCCCGACGGCCTCGACGTGACGGGCAAGCGCGTCGTCGTCATCGGCAGCGGCGCGACGGCGGTGACGCTCGTCCCCGCGCTCGCCGCGAACGCCGCGCACGTGACCATGCTGCAGCGCTCGCCGAGCTACGTCGTCTCGCGACGGCGCCTCGACCCGGTCGCGCAATCGCTGCGTCGCGTCCTGCCGGAGCGCCTCGCCTATGGAGCGATCCGCTGGAAGAACGTCGGGCTGCAGGCGTTCCTGTACCGGCTCGCGCGGCGTCGGCCCGAGCAGGTCAAGCGCCACCTCGTCAGGATGGCGGCGGCGCAGGCGGGCCCGGACTGCGATGCCGCGATCCACTTCACGCCGCGCTATCGGCCGTGGGACCAGCGCGTCTGCCTGGACCCCGACGGCGACCTGTTCGCGGCGCTGCGCGCCGGCCAAGCGACCGTCGTCACCGACACCATCGATCGCTTCGTCGCCGGCGGCATCCGCCTCTCGTCCGGAGCGACGCTCGGCGCCGACATCGTCGTCGTCGCCACCGGGCTGGAGCTCGACATCCTCGGCGGCATCGCCGTGCGCGTCGACGGCCAGGAGCGGCGCGCCGGCGACGCGATGGTCTACAAGGGAATGATGCTGAGCGACGTCCCCAACCTCGCTCTCTGCTTCGGCTACGTCAATGCGTCGTGGACGCTCAAGGCCGACCTGACCGCCGAGTACGTGTGCCGGCTGCTGCGCCACATGGACCGGCGCGGCGCCGCGATCGTCGTGCCGCGCCGCGATCCGTCGGTCGGCGTCGCGCCGTTCCTCGGCTTCACGTCGGGGTACGTCCAGCGCGCGAGCGCCATCCTGCCGAAGCAGGGCACGCGGCGGCCGTGGCAGGTGCACCAGAGCTACTTCATGGACCTGCTCGCGCTCCGCTTCGGTCGCATCGCCGACGGCGTGCTGCGCTTCGGCAAGCCCGGGGCGATGCCTTGACGCCGCGCGACCGCGTCGCCGTCGTCACCGGCGCGGCCGGCGGCATCGGTCGCGGCATCGCGCTCGCGCTCGCGCGGCGCGGCTGCCATCTCGCCCTCGTCGACATCGACAGCGCGGGGCTCGTCGCGACCGCGCTGGAGGTCGAGGCGCTCGGCGTTCGCACGAGCCGTCACGTCGTCGACGTCGCCGATCGCGCCGCCGTCGCGGCGCTGCCGGCGGCGGTGCGGGAGGCGCACGGCCGCGTCGACGTTGTCGTCAACAACACCGGCGTCGCGCTCGGCGGCACCTTCGAGCAGGTCAGCGAGGCCGACTTCGACTGGCTGATGGCGATCAACTTCGCGGCGGTCGTTCGCATGACGGGCGCGTTCCTGCCGCTCCTTCACGAAAGCGCCGACGCGCGCATCGTCAACGTCTCGAGCGTGTTCGGCCTGGTCTCGCCGCCCGGGCAGAGCGCCTATTCGGCGAGCAAGTTCGCGGTGCGCGGCTTCTCGAACGCGCTCCGCCACGAGCTCGAGGGCACGCGCATCGGGGTGACCGTCGTGCACCCGGGCGGCGTCGCCACGGCGATCGTGCGCAGCGCCCGCGTGCCGGCCGGCGTCTCGCCCGAAGAGGCCGCGCTGCGCCGTGCCGCGAGCGAGAAGATGCTGCGGATGCCGCCCGAGCGCGCCGGCGAGATCATCGTTCGCGCCGCCGAGCGTCGGCGCGCGCGCGTCCTCGTCGGCGGCGATGCGGTCGTCGTCGCCTTGATCGAGCGGCTGGCGCCGGTGCGCTACTGGCGTCTGCTCGGCCGCGTGATGGCGCGGTGACGGTCGAGGCGCGGCGAGTTCAGCGCGCGCCGCTCACCACCCAGTGCGGTGGCCACTCGCACAGCGCCGAGCCGTCGGCGCGCCCGGACGCGTTGGCGCTCTGCAGCATCGCCTCGACCGGCGCGCGCAGTCGCTCGCCGTAGATCGCGTAGACGTCGAGCGCCGCCTTGCACTGGCGCTCGAGGTTCGGCGCGAGCGAGAGCGTCACGAGGAACGCGTTCCTGGCGTCGCGCTCGCGGCCGACGAGCGCGCTCGCGAT
>DATIDZ010000437.1:0-4678 GCA_035456045.1 Caldimonas sp. | reverse complement strand
GCATCGCTTCCTCGGCGATGTCGAAGTCGCCGAGCAGGCGGATGAGCGTCGCCAGCACCTTGCGCGAGTCGCGCCGGAACAGCGTCGCGACGGTCGCGGCGATGTCGGCAGGCGCGTCCGCTGCATCGGGCGGCACGGTGCTCCTCGCTCGCGACCTCAGACGCTTCGGCGCAGGATGCGAACCAGCGCGACAGCGCAGATGACGAAGGCCAGCGCCGACCAGATCGGGTACGGCACGCCGAGCACGGTGACGGCCGCATCGGCGCAGCTCGCCCGCGCCTCGAAGACGTCCGGGAGCAGCTGATCGAGCTGGCTCGCCGTGATGATGCGGTCGGCGAGCGTGAGCTTGCACGACGCCGTGCTCGACGCGACGAAGTAATGCCAGAGCGCGGCGGCGAGGCCCGAGACCGCGAGCAGGAGGCCGAACGTCCCGGCGACGCGGCCGCCGGCCGGCCCGCGCCAGACCAGGCCCAGCAGGGCGAAGGCGCCGATCGAGAGGAAGATCAGGCGCTGCAGCACGCACCACGGGCAGGGCTGCATCGAGAACACGTGCTGCGACACGAGGGCGGCGCCGACGACGCCGATCGAGTAGAGGGCGACGAAGGCGAACCACGGCGCGTTCGTCGCGCTGCCGCCGCGAGCGGGCCGCGACCGCGGCGCCGTCATTCTGCGGCCTGGGCGATCAGCTCGATCTCGACGCAGGCGCCGAGCGGCAGCTGCGCCACGCCGTAGGCGCTGCGCGCGTGCGCGCCCTTTTCGGCGAAGACCTCGCCGAACAGCTCGGAGCAGCCGTTGGTCACCAGGTGGTGCTCGATGAAATCGGGGGCGCTGTTGACGAGGCTCGTGATGCGCAGGATCCGCTCGACCTTGTCGAGGTCGCCCACGGCGGCGTGCAGCGTGCCGAGCAGGTCGATCGCGACCGCGCGCGCCGCCTTCTTGCCGGTGGCCGTCGTCATGTCGCGGCCGAGCTGGCCGACCCACACCTTGCCGTCCCGCTTGGCGATGTGCCCGGAGAGGAAGACGAGGTTGCCGGTGCGCACGAACGGGACGTAGGCGCCGGCGGGAATCGCGAGCGGCGGCAGCGAGATGTCGAGGTCGGTGAGGCGGTCGTAGATCGAGGACATGGGTTCGTCGGCCAGCGGAGCGGAGGCAAATCCTACACTTCCGCCATGGCAGCACCCGGCAGCGGCGGACGGCTGGTGGCGCTGCCGCTGGCCTGGCTCGTCGGCGTCGCCCTGCAGCTGCAGCAGCGCGACCTGTGGCGGCTCGACGGCTATGGCTCGATTGCCGCCGCGGGCCTCGTCGTCGCGATCGCCGGTGCGTGGTCGAGGCGCGCCTTCGCGCTCGTGACCCTCGCCGTCCTGGCGAGCGGATTCGCGATCGCCGGGATGCAGGCGTCGCTCCGCCTCGCCGAGACCTTGCCGGCGGCGCTCGAGGGCCGCGACCTCGTCGTCACGGGCGTCGTCGCCAACCTGCCGCAGCAGGGGCCGAGCGGGCTCCGCTTTCGCTTCGAGATCGACCCGGGCGGTGCGCCGGCCGGCGTGCCCGGCGTCGTCGCGCTCGGCTGGTACGCAGGCTTCCACGAGGACGCCGCGGCGGTGCAGCCGCGCGTGGCGCTGCGCGCCGGTCAGCGCTGGCGCTTCACGGTGCGGCTGCGCCAGCCGCACGGCAACCTCAACCCGCACGGCTTCGACTACGAGCTCGCGCTGCTCGAGCAGGGCGTTCGCGCCACCGGCTACGTGCGCGATGCACCCGCGACGCTGCTCGACGACCGAGCGGGACGTCCGGTCGAGCGATTGCGACAGCGCGTCCGCGACGCGATCTACGCGCACGTCGACGACCGCCGGGCCGCCGGCGTCCTCGCCGCGCTGGCCATCGGCGACCAGGGCGCGATCGAGCGCGACGACTGGGACCTGTTTCGCAACACCGGCGTCGCCCATCTGATGTCGATCAGCGGCTTGCACGTGACGATGTTCGCCTGGCTCGCCGGCGTCCTGATCGGCGCAGCGTGGCGGCGCAGCGCGCGCGCCATGCGCCGGCTGCCGGCGCCTGCGGCGGCGCGCTGGGGCGGCCTCGCCGCGGCGACGACCTACGCCTTCGTCGCGGGCTGGGGCGTGCCGTCGCAGCGAACCGTGTGGATGCTGGCGACGGTGACGCTGCTGCAGGCGGGCGGCCTGCGCTGGCCATGGATGCTGGTTCTTCTCACCGCCGCGTTCGTCGTCACGCTGTTCGACCCCTGGGCGTGTTGACGCAGCCCGGGTTCTGGCTGTCGTTCATGGCGGTCGGCTTGCTCATGGCGTCGTCGGCGGCCACCGCGGCGCCGCGCGAGACGGGCGTTGGCGCCGCGACCGGATGGCGCGGCGCGCTCGGCCGGCTCGCGGTCCACGTTCGCGGCGGGGTGCGCACGCAGGTGACGGCGACGCTCGGCCTGACGCCGCTGACGCTCGTGTTCTTCCAGCAGGTCTCGCTCGTCGGCTTCGTCGCCAACCTGGTCGCCATCCCGCTCGTCACGCTCGTGATCACGCCGCTTGCGCTCGCCGGCATCGTCCTCGCGCCGCTCTGGTCGCTCGCGGCGACCCTCGTGCAGGGGCTCGACGCGCTCCTCGCTCGCCTCGCCGGCGTGCCCGGGGGCGCCGTCTGGACGGTCGCCGTCGCCCCGCCGTGGGCGCAGGTCGCCGGCCTCCTCGCCGCCGTGCTGGTCGTGCTCCCGCTGCCGTGGCGCGCGAAGCTCGTCGCCGTGCCGCTCGCGCTGGCGTTGCTCGTGCCGCCGACCGAGTTGCCCGACGAAGGCAGCTTCGACGTGGTCGCGGCCGACATCGGCCAGGGCACGGCGGTGCTCGTTCGCACGCGCCGTCACGCGCTGCTCTTCGACAGCGGTCCGCAGTACTCGCGCGAGAGCGACGCCGGCCAGCGCGTCCTCGTGCCCCTGCTGCGCAGCCGCGGCGAGGGCAGCATCGACCTGCTCGTCCTCAGCCATCGCGACAGCGATCACGTCGGCGGCGCGCGCACCCTGCTCGGCGCGATCGACGTGGCGTCGATGGCGAGCTCGCTCGAGGACGGTCATGCACTGCTCGCGGCGGCGCGCGATTCCCGGCGCTGCATCGCGGGGCAGCGATGGCGCTGGGACGGCGTCGACTTCGCGGTCCTCGCTCCCGGCGCCGACGACTACGCGCGAACGCTCCGCCCCAACGCGATGTCGTGCGTCCTGCGCGTCGCCGGCGGCGGTCGCAGCGTCCTGCTGACGGGCGACATCGAGCGCGAGCAGGAGGCGGCGCTGGTCGCCGCGCACGGCGATGGCTTGCGCACCGACGTGCTCATGGCGCCGCACCACGGCAGCAAGACGTCGTCGAGCGCGCCTTTCCTCGACGCGGTCCGGCCGAGGATCGCCGTCTTCCAGGCCGGCTACCGAAACCGCTTCGGCCATCCGGCCGCCGACGTGCTCGACCGCTACCGCGAGCGCGGCATCGCCATCGTCGCGAGCCCGGCGTGCGGAGCGTGGCAATGGCGCGCCGACGGTGCCGCCGAGGGCGCCTGCGAGCGCGACGCCTCACGACGCTACTGGCATCACCGGCCTCCTTGACGAGATCGCCGCCGGCACGCGAGCGCGCCGACCGGCACGCGCTATCTGCGATCGGCGTCGGCGACTTTCCCGGCGCCGACGTTGAACCGCGCTCGATACGCGGCCGGCGACTCGCCGAACCACCGCTTGCAGGCACGGAAAAGGTTGCCCTGGTCCTCGAAGCCGAGCAGGTCGGCGACGTGACGAAGCGAGTGGCGCGGTCGACGCAGGTACTGCTGGGCGAGCTCGCGCCGCGTGTCGTCGAGCAGTTGCTGGAACGACGTGCCTTCGGCCTGCAGGCGGCGCTGCAACGTCCGATCGCTGATGTGAAGCGCCTGGGCGATCTCCTTGCGTCGTGGCTCGACCTGCGCCAGGCGCTGCGCCAGGAGCTGGCGCACCCGATGGCTCGTCGGCGCCGACGCGAGGCGCTCGAGCTCCTCGTCGACCAGGCGCGCATGCAGCGTCGCCATGTGCGGATCGCGCGCCGACAGCGGCAGCTCCAGGTCGCACGCCCGCAGCAGGGCCCGGTTGGCGGCGGCACCGAAGCGGACCGGGCAACCGAACACCGCGAGGTGCGCCGACGCGTCCTCCGGCGCCGGATACACGAACTCGACCTCGCGCGCCAGCAGCTCGCGCCCCGTGATCCAGCTGCAGAACCCGAGCATCGTCAGCATGCCGAACTCGACCCGCTGCCTCGGCACCGGACGCTCGCCGCCGAGGTGGCCGAGCTCGAACCAGTGGCCGTCGGCGTCGGGGATCAGCGCGAAGGTCGCGGCGTTGCTCACGACGTCCATGGAGCGCGCCAGCTGCTGCAAGGCCGCCAGCAGGGTCGGACACGCCATCATCGCGTGGCCGACGACGCCGAGCTTGCCATAGGTGAGGGCCAGTTCGCGCGACAGCCCCAGCGTCCGCTTGCCCGAGCGCGCAACCGCCATCTCCCACAGCGCGCTGACGTCGTCGATCGAGAACCGTCCCGCCGGATCCTGCAGGGTCGCGATGTCGAGGCGGGCGTCTCGGAACAGGGCCGCCACGTCGACGCCCTCGGCCGCGAACATCTCGCAGACGCCGCGGACCCATGCCGACGAACTGGTGCGGGCGATCATTTCATCTCCACCGGGA
>DATIDZ010000436.1:0-22221 GCA_035456045.1 Caldimonas sp. | reverse complement strand
CGCATCGGCATCGGCGTGGCCACCGGCGAGATGGTCGCCGGCTACACCGGCACGCAGCAGCGGGCGACGTATACCTGCATCGGCGACACCGTCAACCTCGCCGCGCGGCTCGAGGCGCACACGAAGGTCGCGCTGCGCGCGATCCTCGTCGATGCCGAGACCTGCGCCGAGCTCGGCGAGCGCATCGCGACCGAGCGGCTCGGGCCGGTCTCGTTTCGCGGCAAGGCGCTGCCGGTCGAGGTGTTCGCGGTGCCGTGCGGCGCGGCCGCGACCGCGGCGGGCGCCTAGCCGTCGTTCGCGGCTACCTGGCCGCCGGCGGCGGCGTCAGGTGGATGAACGGAATCGGCGCGCGCCGGCTCAAGCGCTGTCCCGGACCAGGCGGAGCGGGAACCTGCGCTGGCCGGCGTTGCCGCTCACCTTGCCGTTGGCGAAGTTGACGAGCCAGGCGTTGAGGTCATCGTCGGTTCCCGGGCGCATCGCCCAGAACGGCTGCGCCGGCGTCTGCGGGAACGCCTTGACGTCGATGCGCGGCTTCTTCTTCGCGGTCTTGTCGACCAGGGCGACGAGCTCGTCGCGGGTCGGAATCCGCCACGCCTTGCCGTCGCCCTTCGCGGCGGCGGCGGCCGCCACCTTGGCTTCGGGGTACTTGTACGTCTTCAGCTTGCCGGTGCACGCCTTACCGTCCCAGCGCAGCCCTTCGGCGCAGCGGCGCCAGGCCAGCTTCGTCGTCGTGTCGGTCACGTCCTGGCCATCGCTCGAGATGGTGAAGCGACCCTGACCGGAGCTCGCCGTCGCGGCCAGGGCGAAAACGGCGAGCGCAGCGATTCGCGGGCCGAGCCCGGCCAGACGCAGCAGTGTCATGAAGTCTCCCTCTTCGAGCCCAATGGCCCGTGCGAGCGCAGGGCCTGGCGGATTATAGAAATGAGATCCGCGTCGTCGGCCGCATGCGCCGGATGGCAGGGCCGGAGGCGCCGACCGATGCTCGCTGCCCGTGCGTCGAGGGGCACCTCAGCGGCGTCCTCTGAATTGATGATGTCGACCGGTCAGCGCGTGGCTCGCCGATCCGACACTGCCGTGCTGCGCCCGGGTTGCTGCAGCGCGAACCGCACTGGAGATCCACATGGCCATCGACGAAGGGAAACTGAACGACTTCATGGGCAAGTTCGTCGCCGACCTCGGCGCCGTGATGCACGCGGCGACGATCGTCGTCGGCGACCAGCTCGGCCTGTACAAGGCGCTCGCCGAGAAACCGCAGACCGCCGAGCAGCTCGCCCGGCGCACCGAGACCGACCCGCGCTACCTGCGCGAGTGGCTGGCGAGCCAGGCCGCGAGCGGCTACGTCCTGTACGACGCCGCGGACGAGACCTTCAGCATGAGCGAAGAGCAGGCGTTCGCGCTCGCCACCGAGGGCAGCCCGGCCTTCATTCCCGGCGCGTTCCAGATCGCGGTGGCGCAGTTCAAGGCGATCCCGAAGATGACGCAGGCGCTTCGCACCGGCCTCGGCATCGGCTGGCACGAGCAGGACGCGTGTCTGCTCCAGGGCACGGAGCGGTTCTTCCGCCCGGGCTACGCCGCCAACCTCGTCTCGAGCTGGATCCCCGCGCTGAACGGCATGGAAAAGCGCCTGAAGGCCGGGGCGAGCGTCGCGGACGTCGGCTGTGGCCACGGCGCTTCGACGCTGATCATGGCCGAGGCCTACCCGGCGTCGACCTTCGTCGGCTTCGACTACCACGAGCCGTCGATCGCGCATGCGCGGGCGGCGGCGCAGAAGGCGGGCGAGAAGAGGCTGCGCGAGGTCGTCAGCGAGGGCGGCTTCACGAGCTTTCGTCGCGCCGCCGAGACGCCGTTCAACCTGATCTTCGAAGCGACGCCGTGATGCCGCCGGCGCGCGCAGTCCCGCCGCTATCCTTGCGCGCGGGAGCGAGCGCGCATGGACACCGAGGTACTGGTCGTCGGCGCCGGACCGGCCGGTCTGGCGGTCGCGGCGACGCTGAAGGACAAGGGGCGCCGCGTGCTCGTCGTCGAGAAGGCGTCGCAGGTCGGCGCGTCGTGGCGCAACCACTACACGCGCCTGCACCTGCACACCGTCAAGGCGCTGTCGGCGCTGCCGGGCCTGCCGTTCCCCGATGCCGCCCCGCGCTATGTGCCGCGCCAGGGCGTCGTCGACTACCTCGCCGCGTACGCCGCTCAGGCCGGCATCGAACCGTGCTTCGGCGAGGAGGTGACGGCGATCGTGCGCGACGAGGCACGCCGCTGGCGGACCTCGACACGCTCGGGCCGCGCGTTCACCTCCGACGCCGTCGTGGTGACGACCGGCGCCAACAACCATCCGTTCGCGCCCGCGATCGAGGGCGAAGAGCGCTTCGCTGCCGCCGGCCGCATCGTGCACAGCCGCGACTATCGCGACGCCGCGCCGTTCGCCGGCCAGCGCGTGCTCGTCGTCGGCATGGGCAACACGGGCGCCGAGATCGCCCTCGATCTCGCCGAGCACGGCGTCACCGCGTCGCTCTCGGTCCGCTCGCCGATCAACATCGTCCATCGCGACGTCCTCGGCCGGCCGACGCAGCAGACCTCCATCATGCTGGCGCGCTTGCCGACACCGCTGGGCGACGCGCTGGCGCGACTGCTGTGCGACGTGACGGTCGGCGACATCGGCCGCTACGGGTTGCCGCGCTCGCGCGTGTCGCCCCTGCGCCAGCTGCGCGAGCAGGGTCGCACGCCGGTGATCGACGTCGGCACGCTGGCCCGCATCAAGTCGGGCGAGATCGCCGTCTTTCCCGCGATCCGTCGCCTCGTCGAGGGCGGCGCCGAGTTCGTCGACGGTCGTGTCGCCAAGCTCGACGCGATCGTCCTCGCCACCGGCTATCGCGCCGGCGTGGCCGATCTCTTTCCGACCTTCGCCGTGCCGGTCGACGACAGCGGCCTGCCGACGCAGCTGGCAGGAAGCGGCGGTCTCGACGGCGTGTTCTTCGTCGGCTTCGACGTGCGCCAGGCGGGCGGCCTGCTGCGCACGATCGCCCGGCAGGCCGTCGTGGTCGCCGAGCGCATCGCTGCTGCGCCCGAACGCCCGCACACGTCCTGATTGGCGCCGTGTCCGCGCCCGACTAGCATCCTGGTATCGGCGCGCCGGGAGCAGCGCCGGTTTCTCGATCGGATTGGCACCACTTACAACAAAGCCAGAGACCGCCGTTGAGCCCGAACGAGATCGCCATCTACGCCGTCGAGACGAAGACGATCATCCAGATCCTCTGGGGACTGCTCCTCATCATGGCGATCACGCTGGTCGCCGTCTCGATCATGTACGTGCTGCTGCGCCTGAAGATGCGCTCCAACCGGCGCCGGGAGGCGCAGCTCGCGCGCATCGTCGCGGCCAAGTCGGAGGAGATCTCGAGGCTCGAGGCGCGCATCGCCGAGTACGTCGAGATGGAGGAGGGCATCGAGGAGCTCAAGTCGGAGGTCCGGCGTGCCGACGCCATCCGCACCAAGAGCGAGAAGCGCCTGCAGCAGCAGAACACCGAGCTCGACGCTCTCAAGGCGGTCGCGGCCGAGCGCATGGCCGAGCTCGAGATGCTGCGCAAGATGGTCGAGCACGTCGACACTCAGTGACCGCTTCGCCCTGGACCTGCCCGAACTGCAGGGTCGCGCTGACGACGCCGTTCTGCCCCGGCTGCGGCGAGCGGCCGATCGGCGCGATCGACCTGTCCTTCAAGGGGATCGCGGCACAGCTGGCGAAGACGATCGCCGGCGTCGACGGCCGGGTGCTGCGCAGCGTGCGCGCGCTGCTGCTTCGGCCGGGCAGCCTGACGCTGGCCTATGGCGAAGGCCGGCGCAAGCCGTTCATCGGACCGTTCCAGCTGTTCCTGCTCGCCAACGTCGTCTTCTTCGCGGTCCAGTCGCTGACCCACACCCGCGTCTTCTCGTCGTCGCTCGACTCGCACCTGCATCAGCAGGACTGGAGCGCGCTGGCGCAGGAGCTCGTCGGCCACCGCCTCGCCGCGACGAACACGACGCTCGATCGCTTCGCGCCGCTGTTCGACCGTGCCGTCGTCCTCCATGCCAAGTCGCTGGTGATCGCGATGGCCGTGCCTTTCACCGTGCTGTTGCCGCTGGTGTTCTTCTCGAGCCGCCGGCCGTTCTCGATCCACGCCGTCTTCGCGCTGCACCTGTATGCGTTCCTGCTCCTGCTCTTCTGCGTTGCCCTGGGCATCGCCGCCATGGATGTGGCGTTCGGCGGCGGCGGTCTCGCGTCGGCGGCGATCGACAACGTGCTGACCGCGCTCATCCTCGTCTGCTCGACGGCGTACCTCTATCTGGCGTCGGGCCCGGTGTATGGCGTCGCCGGGTGGGGGCGGATCGCGAGGTCGCTGGGGCTGGCGCTGGCGGTCGGCGTGATCCTCGTCGGTTACCGCTTCGCCATCTTCGTGGTCACCCTCTACACCACGTGAAGCGCGTCGGCTCGCCGCTCGTCGGCCGGGCCCGGTGTTGCGTTCGGAAACAACCGAAGCATCTGCACGCAGTAGCGTGAAAAACCGTCGCTCGCGCCATCGCGCTCATCGCGCCGACCCGGTTCGCCGGGCAAATAGTGCCGTTTCTCGGCCGGCAACCCGTGCTTCGTGCACGGGCACGTCAACTGCGTAGGGGAAGGAGACCGGCATTCGTATCAATTGGTCGCCGCAACCGTACATCCAGACGAAAGCCCAGCTGCTGTGTTTGCGATCTCCAAGCCAGGCCATCGCGAGGCGCCCGTGCTAGGCCGGTTCCGGCCCGCGGCGTCTTCCGGCGGATGGCTCAAGCGCGAAGAGTCGATCATGGGCACCTCGATCGTCGTCGAGCTGTGGTCCGACCAGCGCGCCGTCGGCGAGGCCGCCATCACCGCGGTCATGGACGAGATGCACCGCATCGACCGGACCATGAGCCCCTACAAGGCCGACTCCGAGCTGTCGCGCATCAACGACGGCGCCGGCGCGGGGCCGGTGCCGGTGAGTGCCGAGATGGCGCGCCTGATCGTTCGCGCCGCCGAGTTCTCGACGCTCTCGGGGGGCGCCTTCGACATCACCTACGCCGCCGTCGGCCAGCTGTACGACTACCGCAAGCGCATCCGCCCGAGCGACGATGAGCTGGCGCGCGCGAAGACGGCGGTCGGCTGGCGTCACCTCGTGCTCGACAGCCAGGCGGGCACGGTGCGCTTCGGACGGCCCGGCATGCGCATCGATCTCGGCGGCTTCGCCAAGGGCCATGCGGTCGACAACGCGGCGGCGATCCTGCGCCGGCGCGGCATCGCCCACGCGATGGTGAGCGCCGGCGGCGACAGCCGCGTCATCGGCGACCGGCGCGGCCGCCCGTGGACGATCGGGGTGCGCGACCCGCGCCGACCGGGCGAGCTCGCCGCGATGCTGCCGCTCGAGGACGTGTCGATCTCGACCTCGGGCGACTACGAGCGCTACTTCGATGCCGAAGGCACGCGCTTTCATCACCTCATCGATCCGGCAACGGGCAAATCGCCGCGAGAAATACAAAGCGTGACGATTCTTGCCGATGACGGGTTGACCTGCGAAGCCCTTTCCAAGATCGTCTTCGTACTCGGCGTGGAGCGCGGATTGGCTCTCGTCGAGACGCAGTCGGGTGTCGATGCGGTAGTTGTTGATGCCGCCGGCGCGCTTCATTTCTCTTCAGGATTACTGGCACCTCCGCCTCCATCCAGCGCGTCGACGACGCAATGACATTGCACCCCGAGACCACCAGGAGACTCCAATGAACAAGGTCGCGACAGGATCGTTATGGGCCGGCAGCTTAATGTTGGCGGGCACGCTCGCAGGCTGCGGCAGCGGCACCAGCGCGGGTGACTCGACCACCGTCACGGTGGCGGGAGACGTGCCGATCGCCTACGCCCAACGCGCTAACACGATGCGGATGAACCCCACCAACGGCGGCCCCAGCGCGCCCGGTGGCGACCTGATGATCCGCGACAAGTCCTCGGCGAGCGCCCAGGAGCACAACATCACCGCCCAGTTCACGCAGGGACGCGGCGACGTACAGAACCCCGAGGTCTCCTACGACGGCAAGAAGATCGTCTTCGCCATGAACTGCCCGGCCGACAACACGTCGAAGATCGGCAGCGTGCCGGCGTGTACCGGCGCCTGGAACATCTGGGAATACGACATGACCGTCGGCGGGCTGACCGGCGGCACCTTCCGGCGCCTCACCGCGACCGGCAACGACGACGTCGAGCCGACCTACCTGCCCGCCGGCCGCGGCTACGTCTTCACCTCGAACCGCCAGACCAAGTCGAGCGTCAACCAGGCCCTCGGCAAGAGCTACAAGGCGCGCGACGAGTACGAGCGCGAAACCGTCTTCAACCTGCACACGATGGACGCCGACGGCGGCAACGTGACGCAGATCTCGTTCAACCAGAGCCACGATCGCAGCCCGTCGGTGCGCCAGAACGGCGACATCATGTTCTCGCGCTGGGATCACGTCGGCGGCCGCAACCACTTCAAGGTCTTCCGCGCCAAGCCCGACGGCACCGACATGTTCATCCTGTTCGGCGCGCACAGCCAGGGCAACAGCTACCTGCACCCGCGCGACATGGACCCGAAGGGCAAGTACGCCGGCTTCATCGCCTCCGACCTCATGCCGCTTTCGGGCACGCATGAAGGCGGCGGCCTCATGTTCATCGACGCGGCGAACTTCTCGGAGGAGAACACGCCGGCCACGCCGGGCGTCACCGGCTCCGGCATCAGCCAGGCCACGTCGCAGAAGCTCGACATCGGCCGCGGCCTGTCGCAGTACGGCCGCGTCACCACGCCGTATCCGCTCTGGGACGGCACCGATCGCGTCCTTGTCTCGTACACGCCGTGCGAAGTGACCCGCGCCGGCGCCGTCGTCTCTTGCGCGACGCTGACCGCCGCCGAGAAGGACCGGCTCAGCATGGAGCGGCTGAACGAGGAAGTCGCGGCCGACGAGATCCAGACCAACGTCAATCCGTCTTACGCGATCTACATGTTCGACCCGAACGCGCAGACGTTCCTGATCGTCGCGGCGCCGCCGCCGGGGATGATGAACACGCACCCGGTCGCGATCCAGCCGCGCACGGAGCCGAACGCGAGCCTGCCGACGAACGTCGACGCGGCGCTCGCGGCGCAGAACCTCGGCCTGCTCGAGGTGCGCAGCGTGTACGACACCGACGGCCTCGGCCGCATGGGCACCGGCGCGCTGACCGCCGCTGATGCGCCGGCGGGCTGCACGACGCAGATCCCGATGACCGCGTCCGCCGACCCGGCCGACACGCGCTCGCAGGTCGCCGACCTGGTCAAGATGAAGGATCCGGCGAACGCGGCCTATGGCTGCTCGCCGGCGCGCTTCATCCGCGCCGTTCGCGCCATTCCGCCAGGCGCCGGCATGACCGGCATGCGCCAGGCGATCGGCGAGACCGAGTTCGAGATGCAGCAGATCCTCGGCTATGCGCCGATCGAACCCGACGGCTCGTTCAAGCTGACCGTTCCGGCCGACACGCCGATCGGACTGGCGGTCGTCAACGACAAGGGCGAGGCGTTCCAGACCCACACCAACTGGATCCAGGTCCGGCCGGGCGAGCGTCGCACCTGCGACGGCTGCCACAGCCCGCGTCGCGGCGGCGCCATCAACTCCGGCACCGTCGTCAACACGACGCCTGCGGGCATCAAGACGGCGCTGTCGACGGCGCGCCAGTCGGGCGAGACGTTGGCCGGCACGCGCACGCGCCTCGACCCGACGATGCTCAAGCTCGTCAACGACATGGTCTACAGCGACTACTGGGCCGACACGACCAAGCTCGGCGTCACCGCGCGGCCGTCGATGGCGCTCAAGTACACGGGCAACGTCGATCCGGCCGATGACCTGCAGACGCCGGTGCCCACCAACGGCATCGTCAACTTCCCGACGCACGTCGCGCCGATCTTCACGCGCAACCGCGTCACCAACGGCGTCAATACGACCTGCACGGGTTGCCACAGCGATCCGGACAAGCTCGACCTGAGGGCGACGAACTCGGGCACCGGCCGCATGGAGTCCTACCAGGACATCATGCTCGGCGACCCGGAGATGGACCCGGTCACCGGCATGCCGGTCACGCGGATCGAGGAAGGCGTGCTCGTGATCGTTCGCGGTCCGGCACTGGTCGACACGATGGCCAGCGAAGGCGATGCGCACGGCCTGGCACGCAAGAGCCGCCTGTACGAGATCATGAGCGGTCGCACGCTGATGGCCGGAGCAGAGGCGCGCGCCGCGCACCCGAACCCGCCGTCGAGCGCGCCGGATCACTCGAAGATGCTGAACAAGGCGGAGCTCCGCGTCCTCGCGGAATTCATGGACCTCGGCGGCAAGTACTTCAACGATCCGTTCGATCCGGCTGCCAACGTGGGCACGTTGAACGGCTTGAGCGAGGCGACTTTCGCGAAGGATGTCCTGCCAATCCTCACTAAGACGTGCGCTGCGTCCTGCCACCAGGCCATCGGAAGTAGCATGTCTGATACGCCGATCGGCACGAACTTCCGCAACAACCGCTTCGTGCTGACGGGCGACGTGAAGGGCGATTACGGAGTGACTCTTTCGATGATCTCGAACGCCTGCAACGCGGCCTCCAACTACCTGCTGAGCAAGCCTTCGACGGTGCCGCACCCGAGCACCCGGGCGACCCCGCAGACGACCGCCGTGCTGCCCATCAACAGCACCAACTACAACACCATTGCCAGCTGGATATCCACGGGCTGTTGACACTGATGATCGTATTGCGAAGGACCACACTTTCGATCGCGTTGCTGGGAACCCTGGCTGCATGCGGAGGCTCATCGAACCCCCTCGGGAATCCACCCGTGGTGAGCAATCCGCAAAGCACCCAGGGCAACCAGCACCTTTCCTTCGCGTACTTCGAGAAGTGCATCAACCCGATCTTCCTGGCTCAGCTGCTGAGCCAGGGTAGCCAGACCAGCAACACCTGCGCCGGCGGTGGCTGTCACGACACGGTGACAGGCACCGGCGGCGCGTTTCGTTTGGTCGGCGCTGCGGCGACGCTCGACGTGAGCGATCCGGCCAACACGCCCGACGTGGTGCGCGCCAGCGACATCTACAAGAACTTCTATTCGGCCCAGGGCATGGTGGTCGTCGGCAACACGACGCAGAGCCGGCTCGTCGTCAAGCCTCTCGTCCAGGGCGTCTTCCACGGCGGGGGCCAGGTGTTCCCGGACCAGAACGACCCCAACATCAAGCTCATCAAGTACTGGATCACCCATCCTGCGCCGTTGGGCCAGGACGAGTTCAGCACCGCCACCTACACCATGTTCACGCCTGCCGATCCCAAGACCGGCACGTGCAACACGCAGTGAGCGCCGAAGCTTCGATGAAACCGCGAAAGGAACGCGGTAAGGCGGTCGGCTTCCCGCTTCACGCCGCGCGGATCGTGACTTCCGTCGCGATCGCGCTGATCGGCACCTCTGCATTCGCCGCCGACGCGCCGGCGAATGCCGCATCGGCGGCGGCGCCGTCGGCCGCAGCGAGCGCCGCGCCGGCGCCGATCGCCGGCGCAGAGGCCGCCTCCGCGCCCGCTGCAGCCGCGGCGCCTGCATCGGCCGCCGCGTCCGCACCGTCGCTCGGATCCGCGCCGGTGGTGAAGCCGCCGCGGCCCGCACCGGCGCCGCGCTCCGGCAAGTCGGAGATGGTGCAGATCACCGATCCCTACATCGAGCTGCGCAGCGGGCCGGGACGCGGCTATCCGATCTTCTTCGTCGCGCCGCGCGACGACTGGGTCGAGATCGAGCTGCGTCACACCGACTGGTTCCGCGTCCGCACCGAGGGCGGCAAGGTGGGCTGGGTCAGTCGACAGCAGCTCGAGTCGACGCTCACCGCCGCGGGGACCGCGAAAAGCTTTCGTGACGTTCTTCTCGATGACTACCTGACTCGCAAGGTGCAGCTCGGCGTCGGCTGGGGCCACTTCAAGTCCGAGCCGATGTTGAAGCTGTGGACCAGCTATCGCTTTTCGGACACGCTGAGCATCGAGGGAACGCTCGGCCAGGTGCAGGGCGTGTTCTCGGGCACCGACCTCTGGCACGTCGACATCCTCATCGAGCCGTGGTCGGACCATCGCGTGTCGCCCTTCTTCGGCGTCGGCGTCGGCAAGTTCAAGAACTTCCCCAACCTCAGCCTGATCGGCGCGCAAGACACGAACGCCAAGCTCGGCGTCGCTCGCATGGGCGTGCGCTACTACCTCAGCGAACGCTTCGTGATGAGCGGCGACTACGCGCTCTACACGGCATTCCTCAACGACCTTCGTTCGACCCAGTACCAGGCCTGGACGCTCGGCCTCTCGTTCTTCTTCTGACATCTTCGTTCTGAACCAACGGCCCGGACCGTCGGTCAACCGGCACACACGATGAACAACAAGACCATCCGCAAGGCCTCGATCGCCACGCTGCTCGCCGCGGCAAGCATCGGCGCGCTCGCCCAGGCGACGCCGGCCGGCAACAACGACCAGGTCGTCATCCCGCAGGTCGACCGGCGCGACATCGAGAAGCCCAAGTTCCCGTCGAATGACTTCGAGATCGGGTTGTTCACCGGCACCTACGCGACCCAGAACTTCGGCTCGAGCTGGGTCTACGGCGCCCGCATCGGCTATCACATCACCGAGGACTTCTTCGTCGAGGGCGTGTACGGCCAGACCAAGGTCAGCGACGAGCTGTTCCGCCAGATCCTGCCGGGCGGGATCCTGGTCGCGGACAGCAACAAGCTCAGCTACTACAACATGTCGATCGGCTACAACCTGTTCCCCGGCGAGATCTTCATCGGCGGCAGGCGGGCGCGGCCTTCGCAGTTCTATCTCGTCGCCGGCTTCGGCAGCACCAAGTTCGCCGACCAGCGGAAGCCGACGTTCAACGCCGGCTTCGGCTATCGCGTCTACCTCGCCGACTGGGCCGCGTTCCAGCTCGACCTGCGCGACCACATCTTCTCGCTCGACCTGCTCGGCAAGCGCGAGAGCACCCAGAACGTCGAGCTGACCGGCGGCCTGACCTTCTACTTCTGAGCGTGTCGTCATGAACATCACCTCCGCCCCTCGTCGTCCCGGTGCGGTGCGCTCCCGCGCGTTACGCCTCGCCGCCTGCGTCGCCTTCGCGATCGCCGCGGGCACGGCGTCGTCGGCGATCGCGCCGGCGACCGCAGCGCCCGACTTCACGCTGCACGCGATGGGCGGCGGCGCGAACCTGCGCCTGAAGGAGCAGCGCGGACGCGTCGTGATGGTGAACTTCTGGGCGACCTGGTGCGGCCCGTGCCGCCAGGAGATGCCGCAGCTCAACCGCCTGTACGAGAAGTACAAGTCGTCCGGCTTCGTCCTCCTCGGCGTCAACGTCGACGACGACGCATCCAAGGCCGCCGACGTCGCCGCCAAGCTCGGCGTCACGTTCCCGGTCCTGCTCGACACCGACAAGACGGTGAGCAAGCTCTACGACCTGAGCACGATGCCGTCGACCGTGATCATCGATCGCGACGGCAAGGTTCGATTCGTCCATCGCGGCTACCTCGCCGGTTACGAGGACAACTACGAGAAGCAGATCCGGGAGCTGCTGAAATGACGGCGGCCCGAAAGCTCGCGGCCGTCGCCGCGCTCGCGGTGTCGCTCCTCGCCGGCTGCGCCATGCCGACCGTGCCGACGATCCAGCCCTGGGTCAAGCCGTACGAGCGCGAGCGACTCGCCGATCCGATCATGAACCTGCAGCGCGACGCGCTCGCCGGCAAGCACTACGAGCACGTTCGCGACGTGCGCGAGGGCGCGCGCGGCGCGACCGGTTTCCAGGGGGGCGGCTGTGGCTGCAACTAAAGCGGCGATCGGCCTCTGGCGACGCCTGCTGACGCTGCTCGGCGGCCTGCTCGGCGGCCTGCTCGGGGTGAGCGGCGCGCGCGCCGTCGACCTGCCCGAGGACAAGGCGGAAGCGCTCATCCATGCCTACAAGGGCGGCGGCGTCGACGCGTACGGGCCGGCGTTCCTCGTCCGCAAGAGCATCTTCGACAAGGTCTCGCTGACCGGGACCTACTACGTCGACGCGGTCAGCAACGCATCGATCGACGTCGTCACGACCGCGAGCCCGTACAAGGAGACGCGGCACGAGTTCGGCCTGAGCGCCGACTACGTCTATCGCGACGCCCAGATCACCTTCGGCCTCATGACCAGCCACGAGCCCGACTACGTCGCCAACACGGGAAGCTTCGACGTCACGCAGGAGGTCTTCGGCGGCATGACGACGGTCGCGTTCGGCTTCACGCGCGCGAGCGACACGGTCAAGAAGCACAACGAGCCGGACTTCAAGGAGAGCGCGAGCCACTGGCAGTACCGCCTCGGCCTGACGCAGATCCTGACCCCGCGCTGGCTGATGAGCGTGAACTTCGAGGCGCTCGCCGACGACGGCTACCTGGCCAGCCCCTACCGCGTCGCCCGTGTCTTCGGCGCTGCGGTCCCCGAGCGCACGCCGCGCACGCGATCCGGGCGCGCGGTCAAGCTGCGCCTGGTCGGCGACCTCGGCTCGCGCGACGCGGTGCACGCCGGCTACCGCTACTTCACGGACACCTGGGACATCAAGGCGCACACCGGCGAGGTCGGCTACAGCCGATACATCGGCGAGAAGTGGCTGGCCGATCTGTTCTACCGCTACTACACCCAGACGGGCGCCCTCTTCTACAGCGACAACGCGACCAGCGAGACGCTCTACGTCTCCCGCAACCGCCAGCTGAGCACGTTCAACAACAACGCCCTGGGCGGCCGCGTCTCCTACAACGTGCGCCGCGTGCCGGGCAGCTACGACGTCAAGCTCAACGGCTCCTACGAGTACACGCGCTTCAAGTTCAAGGACTTCACCGACCTGCGCGACGGCAGCCTGTACGGCTACTCCTCCAACGTGCTCCAGCTGTACCTGTCGGCCACCTACTGAGACAGCCATGTTCAAACGAAGCTGCAAACTGATCGCTGCCGTCGCCTTGGCGGCGGCCCTGCCGATGTCCTGGGCGGCCGATGCGCCCGCGCCCGCGCCCGCGCGCGCCGCGAGCGCGCCGCCCGCTGCCGCGACGACGCCCGCGCCGGCCGGGGCCCCGGCCGCTGCTGCGGCGCCGGTTTCCGCCGCGAGCGCGTCGGCCGTCGCCGGCCCGACGGCCGCGGCCAGCGTGCCCGCGATGGTGAGTGCCGCGCTGACGCCGGGTGCGCCGGCCAGCGCGCCGGTCGCCGGCACGCTCGACGGCCGCATCCAGGACGCCAAGGCCGACGTCATCAAGCTCAACCGCGACCTGCTCGTGCTCGAGGAGGAACTGCTGTTCCCCGCGAACACCCAGGTCGCGCTGTTCGTGTCGATGGACGTGGGAAAGATGTTCCAGCTGGACTCGGTGCAGGTGAAGCTCGACGACAAGGTCGTCGCCAACTATCTCTACACCGCGCTCGAGGTCGAGGCGCTGCACCGCGGCGGCGTCCAGCGCGTCTACCTCGGAAACCTGAAGAACGGCCAGCACGAGCTCGTCGCGTTCTTCACCGGCAAGGGACCGCACGAGCGCGACTACCGGCGCGGCGCCAACGTGAAGTTCGAGAAGACCGGCGAGGCGAAGTACATCGAGCTCCGCATCCAGGACTCGACCGGCAAGCTTCAACCCGAGTTCGACGTCAAGCTCTGGCAGTGATCCGCCATGGTCTCCCCTTTACCCGTTCGCCTCGCTCGTCGGATCGGCCGTGCAGCCGCTGCGGCGGCGGCACTGGCGCTGCCGGCGACAGCCGCGTTCGCTGCCTGGCCGTTCGGCGACAGCGGCCCGGCCGAGCCGACGCACGAGATCAAGGCGCCGCACTACGGCGACGCGCTCTACTACTTCTTCCAGGACCGCTACTTCACGTCGATCACGACGCTGATGGCGTCGCAGCAGTTCGATCGCGTCGTCAAGCATGACGACGAGGCCGAGATCCTGCGCGGCGGCATGCTCGCGTCGTACGGGCTGACCCGGGAAGCGGGCGAGATCTTCGCCAGGTTGCTCGACCGCGCGTCGCCGTCCGTGCGCGACCGGGCCTGGTTCTACCTCGCCAAGATCCGCTACCAGCGCGGCTACCTGGCCGAGGCGGAGGAATCGCTCGCCAAGATCGAGCGGAAGCTGCCGCCGCAGCTCGAGGAAGAGCGCGGCCTCCTGCTGGCGCAGCTGCTGATGCTGCGCTCGGACTACGCCGGCGCCGTCGCGCCGCTGAGCGGTCTGTCGCTGAAGGGCACCAGCGCGCGCTACGTCCGCTACAACCTCGGCATCGCGCTGCTCAAGTCGGGCGAATCGAAGCGCGGCACGCAGCTGCTCGACGAGGTCGGCAGGGAATCGGCGCCCACCGAGGAGTACCGGAGCCTGCGCGACCGCGCCAACCTCGCCCTCGGCTTTTCCGCGCTCTCGGAGAGCCGGCCCAAGGAAGCGCGGACCTATCTCGAGCGCGTGCGGCTGCAGGGCCTGCAGGCGAGCAAGGCACTGCTCGGATTCGGCTGGGCCGGCGACGCGCTCGGCGACCCGCAGTCCGCGCTCGTGCCGTGGCAGGAGCTGGCCCAGCGCGACTTCGGCGAGACCGCGGTCCTCGAGGCGCAGATCGCGATTCCCTACGCCTACGCCAAGCTCGGCGCCTACGGCCAGGCGTTGCAGCGCTACGAGGCAGCGATCGCGGCGTACGAGCGCGAGAGCGCCGAGCTCGCCGCGTCGATCAAGGCGATCCGCGCCGGCAAGATGATCGACACGATGGTCGAGCAGAACCCGGGCGAGGAGATGGGCTGGTTCTGGAAGATCCGCGACATCGCCGAGATGCCGCGTGCGCGGCACCTCGCGCAGGTGCTCGCCCAGCACGAGTTCCAGGAAGCGCTGAAGAACTACCGCGACCTGCGCTTCCTGGCGAGGAACCTCGAGGAGTGGCGCGAGAAGCTGTCGGTCTTCGAGGACATGCTGGCGACGCGGCGCAAGGCCTTCGCCGACCGCCTGCCGATCGTTCGCGAGCGCCAGCAGCAGATCGACGTCGAGGCGCTGGCCAAGCGGCGCGAGGCGCTCGTCGCCGAGGTCGCGGCCGGCGAAGCCGCGGGCGACGGCGTCGCGTTCGCGAACGCCAAGCAGATCGAGCTGCTCGAGCGCGCGAAGGAGATGCGCCGCATCGTCGACGCGCCGAATGCCGACGAGGAAGCGTTCAAGCAGCGCGACCGCGTGCGCCTGGTCACCGGCGTCCTCGCCTGGCAGATCTCGCAGGATTCGGTCGGCCGCCTCTGGGACGCCAAGGTCGAGCTCGAGCGCATGGAGACGCAGCTCAACGAGGCCAAGCGCCACGCCGACGCGCTGTCGGCCGCGCAGCGCGAGGAGCCGCTGCGCTTCGATCGCTTCGCCCGCCGCATCGCTGCCATCAATCCGCAGCTGCAGGTGATGATCCCGCGCGTCGCCGGCCTGAGCCGCGAGCAGCGCGCCGAGGCGCAGGACATTGCGGTCGCCGAGCTGGCCGGCCAGCAGGAGCGCATCGCCGCCTACACGATGCAGGCGCGCTTCGCGCTCGCACAACTCTACGACCGCGCTTATGGCAAACAGGATGCAGACCATGCTGCCGCGGCCAAGCCCTGAGCGGATCGCGCTCCGGCCGGCTGCGCTCGCGGTCGCGGCGGCGTGCGCGCTGTCGTCCTGCGGCATGTTCCGCGGCGGCGGCACGCCCGACAACGAGCCGACGCTGAAGACGCTCGCCAACCGCAAGGTCACCGTCGACAAGGAAGACGTCGTCGCCGTCAACGAGAAGAAGGCGATCGAGGCCTACCGCAAGTTTCTCGACATCGCGCCGGCGGCGCCGCAGCGCTCGGAGGCGATGCGCCGGCTCGGCGACCTCGAGATGGACAGCGCCGACAGCGACAGCCTCAACCGCACCGAAGGCTTCGCCCACGGCGGCACGCCGGTCGGCGGCGCCGCGCCCGACTACAAGGCGGCCGTCGCGCGCTACCAGGAATACCTGAAGAACTACCCGGCGGATCCGAACAACGACCGCGTTCTCTATCAGATGGCTCGCGCCTACGAGCAGAGCGGCGACCTCGAGTCGGCGCAGAAGACGCTGGCGCGGCTCGTCAAGGACTACCCGGCGACGCGCTACGCCGCCGAAGCGCATTTCAGGCGCGGCGAGCTGCTCTTCACGCACAAGGACTACGCCGGCGCCGAGAAGGCGTTCGAGACCGTCCTCGCCTCGGGCGACGCGAGTCCGTATCGCGACCGCTCGCTGTACATGCTCGGCTGGTCGCAATACAAGCAGGGCCGGCTCGATGACGGCCTGAAGTCGTTCCTGGGCGTGCTCGACATCAAGGTCGCCGGCAAGGAGGGCGAGACCGGCCTCGACGCGATCGCCGGCCTGAGCCGCGCCGACCGCGAGCTGGTCGAGGACACGTTTCGCGTCGTGAGCATCAGCCTGGCCAACCTGCAGGGTGCCGAGTCGATCCCGCCGTTCGTGACGACGCCGACGCGAAAGACCTACGAGTTCCGCGTCTACGAGCAGCTCGGCGAGCTCTACATCAAGCAGGAGCGGCCCAAGGACGCGGCCGACACGTTCAACCTGTTCGCCCGCAAGAACCCGCTGCACGCGGCGGCGCCGGTGATGCAGGCTCGCGTGATCGAAATCTACGAGAAGAGCGGCTTCATCAACCAGGCGATCGAGGCGCGCAAGGAATACATCGCGCGCTACGGTCGTACGAGCGAGTTCCGCCGGATCAACCCCGAAGGCTGGGAGAAGGCGCAACCGCTCGTCAAGACGCGCCTGGCCGAGCTGGCGCGCCACTACCACGCGACCGCGCAGAAGACCAAGTCGAGCGCCGACTCGCAGGAGGCGGTGCGCTGGTACCGCGAGTACCTGGCGTCGTTCCCGAGCGATCCGGCCGCGGCGCAGAGCAACTACCTGCTCGCGCAGCTGCTCTTCGAGGACAACCGCTTCGCCGAGGCGAGCGTCGAATACGAGAAGGTCGCGTACGGCTACCCGAAGCACGAAAAGAGCGCCGACGCCGGCTACGGCGCGTTGCTCGCCTACGCGGCGCTGCTCAAGGCCGCGCCTGCCGCCGAGCAGCCTGCGCTGCAGCGCTCGACCGTCGCCAGCGCGCTCCGCTTCGCGCAGACCTTCCCGGCCGACACGCGCACCGGCTCGGTCCTCACCGATGCCGCCGAGAAGCTCTACGCGCTCAAGGAGATCGACCAGGCCGGGGCCGTCGCGCAGCGCGTCGTCGAGCTGAAGCCGCCGGCGGCCGACGCCCAGCGACGCGTCGCCTGGACGGTGATCGCCTACGCATCGTTCGACAAGGGCGCGTTCGGCGGTGCGGAGAAGGCGTTTGCCGAAGCGATCAAGCTGACCCCGGAGAAGGACCCGGCGCGGGCCGACCTCGTGGAACGTCAGGCGGCTGCGATCTACAAGCAGGCCGAGATCGCGCGCGCCGGCGGCAAGCACCAGGAGGCGGCGGCGAGCTTCGCCCGCGTCGGCACGGTGGCGTCGGCGGGTTCCGCGGTGCGTGCCAACGCGCAGTACGACGCCGCGGCAGCGCTGATCGCGGTCAAGGATTGGGACGGCGCGATCAAGACCCTCGAGGACTTCCGGACGCGCTTCCCGAACCACGCGCTGCAGCCCGAGGTGAGCAAGAAGCTCGCGGTCGCGTACCTCGAGAAGGGCCAGTGGTCGAACGCCGCCGGAGAGTTCGAGCGGCTGGCCGCCGGCAGCAAGGACCCGAAGATCGCGCGCGACGCGCTCTGGCAGGCCGCCGAGCTGTACGACAAGGCGAACGCCAAGCCGCAGGCGGCGAGGGCGTACGAGCGCTACCTGGCGCTCAACCCGCCGTCGCTCGAGCTCGCGATCGAGGTCCGCCATCGCCTCGCGCAGATCGCCAAGGACAGCGGCAACACCGCGCGCGAAGCCGCACTGACGCGCGAGATCTTCGCCGCCGACCAGGCCGGCGGCGTCGCGCGCACCGACCGCACCCGCTACCTCGGCGCGACCGCGGCGCTGGCGCTGGCCGAGCCGGTGGCCGAGTCGTATCGCCAGGTCGCCCTCGTCGAGCCGCTGCAGCGCCAGCTCAAGCTCAAGAAGGAGAAGATGGACCAGGCGCTGAAGGCGTACTCGGTCGCCGCCGAGTACGGCGTCGCCGACGTCACCACCGCAGCGACGTACCGGATCGCCAACGTCTACCGCGATTTCGGCAAGGCGCTGATGGCATCGGAGCGGCCGAAGAAGCTCAGCAAGGTCGAGCTCGACCAGTACAACGTGCTGCTCGAGGAGCAGGCCTTCCCGTTCGAGGAGAAGGCGACCGAGCTGCACGAGGTCAACGCGCATCGCGCCGCAAGCGGCGTCTACGACAAGTGGGTCAAGAGCAGCTTCGATGCGTTGCGCGAGCTGCGCCCGGTGCGCTACGGCAAGGTCGAGGTCAGCGAAGGAGTCGTCGATGCGATCCGCTAGCGTCATCCTGCGGCTCGGCGCCCTCGCGCTCCTGCTCGCCGCGTCGGGGTGCTCGACCGTCAGCGGCGGTTACGACGCCGTGCGCGACGCGGTGACGCCGAGCAGCCGTTCCAGCTCGCCGTCGGCAGCGGCGCCGGCCGCTCCGGCCCGCGCCGCGCCGCCGGTCTACGACACGCCGGTCAATCCCGCGACGCAGCGCGCCTTCGACGACGCCAGCCGCGCCCTGCGCAGCGGCCGCGTCGACGAGGCCGAGCGCGCCTACAAGGCGCTGGCCCAGGCCAATCCCGACCTGGGCGGGCCGCACGCCAACCTGGGTGTCATTTATCGGCAGTCGGGCAAGGTCAACGAGTCGGTCGCCGAGCTCGAGCAGGCGACCCGGCTCAGCCCGCGCCAGCCGATCTACCTGAACCAGCTCGGCATCGCCTACCGCCAGCAGGGCCAGTTCGCCAAGTCGCGCGACGCCTACCAGCGTGCGTTGGCGCTCGATCCGGGCTACGCCGCCGCGTTGCTCAACCTGGGCATCTTGTATGACTTGTATCTGGGTGACACACCGCGTGCGCTCGAACTGTATGGCCGCTATCTTGCTGTGATGCCCAACGGCGACCCGACCGTAACCAAATGGGTCGCCGATCTCAAGAACCGCAAGCCCGGACCGATCACGGTCAGTCGTCAGGAGAAGCCATGAAGGTCAACCGCATTCTCGTGACCGGCCTCGTCGCCGGCGCTGCCGCATGGGCGGCCGGCCCGACGCTGGCACAGAGCAAGAAGGCGCCGACGAAGGACATCGAGCCGGCAGCCGTCGCCAAGCCCGACCAGGCCGACCTCGACCGCAGCCAGATCATCGGCAACCGCGAGCTGCCGAAGGTCACCTACATCGTGCCGTGGAAGAAGCCGGGTGCCGGCGACCTCAGCGGCCGGCCGCTCGTCAGCGTGCTCGACGAAGCGCTCATGCCGCTCGACCGCGAGGTCTTCCGCCGCCAGGTGCGCTACGACGCGCAGGCGATCGCCCAGACGCCCGCGCCCGCAGCGGCCGCCGCCCCGACCAAGTGAACCTCGTCGACCACACGCCTCTTTCCTAGTTCTTCATCGGAGTCAGCCATGGATCCCCTCTCAACCGTCATCAAGTTCTTCCAGGACTGCGGACTGTTCATATATCCGAGCGCGCTGATCATGGCGCTCGGCATCACGATCGCGGTCGAGCGCTTCATCTTCCTGAGCAAGGCGCGCAACCAGAACCGCAAGGTCTGGGCGCAGGTCCTGCCGCTGCTGCAGAAGGGCCAGCTGCGCGACGTGCAGAGCGTCGCCAACCAGTCCGACGCGGCGGTCGGCAAGATCGTCAGCTACGGCCTGACGCGGATGCAGAGCCCGGGCCGGCGCGAGGACTTCGACGCCGCCATGGAAGAGGGAATGATGGAGATCGTGCCGCGCCTCGAGAAGCGCACGCACTACATCGCCACCTTCGCCAACGTCATCACGCTGGTCGGCCTGCTCGGCACCATCATCGGCCTGATCAAGGGCTTCACGGCCGTGGCGAGCGTGAACCCGGCCGAGAAGGCGCAGATGCTCTCGGCCTCGATCTCGATCGCGATGAACAACACCGCGTTCGCGCTCATGGTCGCGATCCCGTTCCTGCTGGTCCATTCGTTCCTGCAGGCCAAGACGAGCGAGATCGTCGACGGCCTCGAGGCCGCCAAGATGAGCTTCCTGAACCTCGTCCAGCGCCTGAAGCTGGAGCACGCGGCGAGCAAGGGCGGCTGAGCAGCCCGCGCCGATCCCTGAATCCGACCGGAGGAACGTCATGCCCGCCCGACGCCTGAAGAAGACGCAGGCCCACCTGGAGATCACCGCGTTCATCAACCTGATCGTGGTGCTGGTGCCGTTCCTGCTCTCGGTGTCGGTGTTCACGCACCTGGCGGTGATCGATCTCAGCCTGCCGGCGCAGTCGAACGAGCAGGTGCAGAAGCTCGATCCCGACAGGCCGCTCAAGCTCGAGGTCATCGTTCGCGCCAACCGCATCGAGGTCAACGACAAGCACGGCGGTGCGCTTCCCGGGTCGCCGTTCCCGAACCTGGCGACGGGCCCCGACATCCAGGGCGTCTCGGCGCTGCTGCAGGCGCTGAAGCTGAAGTACCCGCAGCACGACGACGCGAGCGTCCTGGTCGAGAACGAGATTCCCTACGACCGCGTCGTGCAGGTGATGGACGCCGTCCGCGGCGGGCATCAGATGCAGGGCGCGCGCATGGTCACGACGGACTACTTCCCCAACATCTCGGTCGGCGACGCGCCGGTGATCCGGCAGTAGCGCGGCCATGAAGCCCTTAACCCCGATCCAGCGACGCGCCGAGCGGCGCAGCCGCAACCAGTCGATGGTCGACATGAACCTCGTGTCGCTGATCGACGTGTTCACGATCCTGATCTTCTTCCTGATGTCCAACGTCGGGGTCGAGACGATCTCGAGCACGCGCGCCGTGCAGCTGCCTGAGTCGATGTCGCAGAAGGCGCCGAAGGAAACGGTGATGGTGGTCGTCACCGGCACCGAGATCCTCGTCGGCGGCAAGGTGGTCGCTTCGGTCGCCGATGCCCTCGGCGTCGACAGCGACCTGATCCAGCCGCTCAAGGCCGAGCTCGACATCGAGGCGTCTCGCGAAGTGATCCTCAAGGAGAACGAGAGCGACAGCAAGCGCGTCACGATCATGGGCGACAAGGACATCCCGTACCGCCTCCTGCGCAAGGTGATGTTCACGGCGGCGCGTGCCGGCTTCAGCGACGTGTCGTTCGCCGTGCGCCAGAGGTTCGAGCCGTGAGGGCGGCGCGCATGTCCGAGACCGGCCGCGTGTCCATGGACCACCCTCGCGACGACCGGGATCGCGGCCAGGGCAAGCCCAAGCGCAAGCGCGGGCGCGTCTCGTTCCGAGCGCGCGTCCTGCCCTGGTCGGCGTCGTCGGACGACGACGCTCGCTTCCGGCGCATCGCCGAGCGCGTGCTCATCACCTGCGCGATCTTCTTCATCCTGCTGCCCTGGCTGCCGGTACGAAAGCCCGATCCGACGATCGCGCCGATGGTCGCCGCGCCGATGGCCAAGCTGCTGATCGACCAGGCCAAGCTGCCGCCGCCGCCCGCGCCCAAGCCGAAGGCCAAGGCCGACCTGCCCAAGCCGCCGCCCGAGAAGGCGGTCGCGCTGAACAACAACAAGCCCGATCCGATCAAGCCGCCGGCGAAGAAGCCCGACGCGCCCGCCAAGGTCGCGCTCAACAAGGAAGCACCGGTGCCCGAGGCGCGCGTGCCGGTCCCCAACAAGCCGCCGGGCGAGATCGACGCGGCGCGCCGCAAGGTCGCGGGCATCGGCCTGCTCGCGATGAACAACGACCTCCAGGAGCTCCACGGCGCGCCGATCGCGGTGCAGCTCGCGCCGGTCAAGCAGGGGCCTGGCGTCGGCACGAGCGTCGGCGTCGGCGTCGGCGCCGGCACCGAGGCCGGCGTCCCGGTGCGGGCGATGATCACGTCGAACGCCACCAACGGCAGCGGCGGCATCAACACCGCCGGCTACAGCAAGAACACCGGCGGCGGCGGCCTGGCCGGCCAGTCGCTGACGATGGTCGAAGGCGTCATCGGCGGCGGCGGCGGCGGCGGTGCCGGAGGCGGCGGAGCGCGCGGTCGCGGCGACGGCACCGGCAGCGGCGTCGGCGGTGGCGGCGGCAACGGAGGCGGTGGCGGCAGCCTGACCAAGGGCGGCAGCGGCAAGGCGTCGCGCGCGATCGAGGACG
>DATIDZ010000435.1:0-2429 GCA_035456045.1 Caldimonas sp. | reverse complement strand
GTGCCCAGCAGCATCTTGCCGCCGTTGGGCAGCAGCGAGACGCTGGTCTGGATCGGGACCGCGCGCCCGAGCGCCTTGAACGCCTCGCGCGCGCCGAAGACCGCGGCCTTGACCTCGAGGATGTCCTGGGCCGTCTCGATGATGATGAGGTCGGCGCCGCCGAGGACGAGCCCGCGCGCCTGCTCCTCGAAGACCGCGACGAGCTCGCGGAAGGTGATCTTGCCCAGGGTCGGGTCGTCGGAGGCGGGCAGGTGGCCGGTGGGGCCGATCGACCCCGCGACGAAGCGGTCCTCGCCGACCGCCTTGCGCGCGATCTCGGCCGAGCGCTGGTTGATCTCGAGCGTGTGCTCGCCCAGGCCCCACTCGTCGAGCTTCAGCCGCGAGGCCTGGAAGCTGTCGGTCTGCACGACCTCGGCGCCGGCCTGCACCATCGATTCGTGCAGCGCCTCGATGACGTCGGGGCGGTGGAGGATCAGCGCCTCGTGGCACTTGCCCTGCAGCCCTCCGTAGTCGGCCGGCGTCAGGTCGTACTGCTCGAGCGTCGCGCCCATCGAGCCGTCGAAGACGACGATGCGCTCACGCGTGGCGGCCAGGTAGTCGCGCATCCCGCGATGCTACCAGAACCTTGACACAACCTTGTCAATGTTCGGTCTCCTGACGACCGTCCCGCCGCAGCGGCGGCGGGACGGTCGTGCGCGGTCGCCGGCGCCCTACTCGTAGTGCAGGGCGTCGAGCACGTTCAGGCGCGAGGCCCGTCGCGCCGGCATGATCGCCGCGCCGATCCCCGCGATGACGGAGAGCAGCGTGAACGCCATCAGCGCCGGGACCGGGACCGTGAACGGCAGGCTCTCGCTGCCCACCGCTCCGCTCGCCAGCCCCGATAGGAACAGCCCGAGCCCGAGGCCGAGCGCCGCTCCGATGAGCGCCGTGATGACGCTCTCGTGACGGATCATGCGGCGTGCCTGGCGGCGCGTCATGCCGATCGTCCGCAGCATCCCGATCTCGCGGGTGCGCTCGAACACGGACAGCACCATGGTGTTGACCATGCCGAACAGGCTCACGACGACCGAGAAGCCGAGCAGCACGTAGAGCATCGCCAGGACGACCTTCATGTCCTTGGTGGCGTCGCCGGGGTAGGCGGCGCCGGTGTGGAGCTTGGCGTCGCTGATGTCCTTCGCCGCGGCCTTCAGCGCCTGGTCGGCGCCGGCGTCGGCCGCGAGGAACGTGAACTTGTTCTTCGGGTTCTCGAACGCCTTGTCGAACGCCTGCTGGGACATGCTCACGTCGCCCAGCAGCTGGTTGGCCGACGGCGGGTCGTAGATCCCGCGCACGACGAGCGTGCGCTTGGTGCCCGACGGCGTCGTGATCGACACCGAGCTGCCGACCTTCAGGTGCTGGCCTTCGGCGTAGCTCTTGGTGACGAGCGCGCCGTCGCTCCCGAGCTGCCCGAGCGTGCGCTCCGAGCCGCTCGTCCACTTGAACGTGTAGAAGCGCGCGATCGTGGCCGGGTCGACCCCGGTGACCGTGTTCTCCTCGCCCTGGACGAGCCCCTCGTCGGCGCGGACGTGCGAGGCGGCCTTGACGCCCTGGGTCGAGGCGAGCTTGTCGCCCTCGTCGGCCCGGAACGGCAGATCCTCGTTGCCGTCCACGACGTAGTCGGCGTGGATCTGGTCGCTGATCGCGGCCTTCGTCCCGGCGGTGATGCCGGCGCCGAGCGCCGCCACGACCGTCACGAGCGTGAGCCCGATCATGAGCGCAGCCGCCGTCGAGGCGGTCCGGCCCGGGTTGCGGACGGCGTTGGCGCCGGCCAGGTCACCGGCGACCCCGCCGGCGCGACGCGCCGGCCAGCCCACCACGCGAGCGAGGGGCTTGACCAGGCTCGGTGCCAGCAGCGCGATGCCCATGAACAGCCCGAGCACGCCGAGGACGAGCAGGAGGGCCATGAGGGCACCGGCCACGCCGGCGAACATGCCGGTCGCGACCGCGGCGAACGAGGCGAGGAGCACGGCGAGCCCGCTCTTCGCCGAGTGCGCCGCGAAGCGCCCGGCCGGAAGGGTCGAGCCCTCGCGGACCGCCGCGATGGGCGGCACGCGCGTCGCCCTGCGCGCGGGCAGGACGCTGGCGAGCACTGTGACCGAGGTGCCGACGAGCATCGACACCGTGACCGTCCGGGTGGCGATCACCGTGCTGGCCTCGGGCAGGTCCACGCCCAGGGCGCTCATCAGGGCGATCATGCCTTTGGCGATGCCGATGCCCGCGACCAATCCGGCCGCCGACGCGGCGAGGCCGATCACGAGGCCCTCGAGGACGACCGAGCGCTTGACCTGCTTGCGCGAGGCGCCGAGCGTCCGCAGCGTGGCGAACTCGCGCGTGCGCTGCGCGACGGTGATCGAGAGCGTGTTGAAGATGACGAACGCGCCCACGAGCAG
>DATIDZ010000434.1:0-7807 GCA_035456045.1 Caldimonas sp. | reverse complement strand
GGCGCCGTGAAGCGGATCCCGTCGCTGCGGCCGGGATCGACCGCGAAGAAGCCGACGTCGGCCGCGCCGCTCTTGACGGCCTCGACCGACCGCGCCGCGCTGTCGACGACGAGGAGCTCGAGCGGAACCGCGATCTCGTCGGCGAGCGCTTTCGCCAGGTCGACCGACACGCCCCCGAGCACGCCGGTCGTCGCGTCGCGGCGGGCGAGCACGGGATTGCCGAGGTTGATCGACGCGCGCAAGCGCCCGGTCGGCGCGAGCGCCGTGTCGACGCGCACCGCCGGAACGGCGGCGCGGGTCGCGCAGCCGGCGGCAGCGAGCAGCAGCGAGGCGGCGCCGGCGCCGACGAGGGTGCGCCGCGACGACGACAGGAAATCAGGCGAAGGCTTCATCGTGACGGCGGCGGAGGGGTGGCAGGCCGAGCCGGGTCGTCCGCATCGAGCGTCGCGAGCGCGACGCTCATCGCGCTCAGCGCCGCGCGATGGCGGGCGAGCACCTGGTCGGGCGTCGCGCCGCGCGGGTCGGCGGCAAGCGGCTGCCAGAGCGCGGGCGCGATGCCGGCGAGCGTGGCGTGGCGCCGGATCAGCGTCTCCGGCGGCAGCGCGAACTTGCCGCCGCTGCTCTCGATCTTCGCGGCCTCGGCGCCGACGTGCGCGCCGAGCAGGTAGAGATGGCGATGGATCGGCGTCAGGCGCGCCTCGATGCGCGCGCCCAGGCCGCCCTCGTCGTCCTCGAGCCGCTTCGGCAGCGCGAAGAACTCGGCCGCAGTGCGCATCGGCAGCGCGGCGACCTCGCCGAGACCGAGGACCCGGGCCTGCGCCTGCGCGACTGCGACGTGCGCGGCGCCGACGGCGCCCGCCTTCTCGCGCACCGCCGCGTCGGACGTGACGAACGAGCCGAGCAGCTCGCTCGCAAAGCCGATCTCGTAGCCGAGGCGAAAGGTCGCCGCGCGGTGGCCCGGCGGCAGCGTCGCGGCGGCCGCCCTCGCCCTCGCCGCCAGCGCCTCGGCCTCGGCGGCGAGGCGCTCCTCATCGTGCGCGGTGCCGCCGATCGCCTCCCGCATGTCCTTCGTGACGAAGGCCGAGAACAGCGCAAGCTCGAGCCGCTGCAGCGCGATGAACGCGAGGGCGAGCGCCGCCGAGTAGGCGAGGACGCGCCAGCTTTCGCTCCAGCGCAGGGACATCGGGGTCGTCGGCATCGTGCTTCCGCGCTATCGTAGCCACGGGCAGCCGGAGTGGATCACATGCTGGGCGGCGAGCTTTGGTTCCACTTCATGAACGTCATGCTGCTGACGCTCGTCGTCGCGCCGCTCGTGCTGTGGCGCTACCGCCGCGCAGTGCTCGCCGGCATGCAGCATCGCCTCGGCGCGCCGTTGCCCGTGCCGGCACCGCGGACGACCGCACGTCCGCCGCCCGCCTTCACCGTCGCCGCCGCGCTCGCGTGGGAAACGCGCCTGCGCCGGCGCCTCTTCGTCGCGACGCTCGCCGCGGTGTTCGTGCCCTCGCTCCTGCTCGCGGCGCAGTACCTCGCCTTCAACGACCTGCCGATGATGCCGTCGCACCTCTTCCTGTACGCCGCGGTGACGAGCAGCGTCGCCGTGCCGGTCTACGCGGTGCTGACGGCGACGCCGTTCTGGCGCGCGCTGCGCCTCGGCGCGCTCACGCTGTGCGGCCTCGCGGCGGCCGGCGTCGTCGTCTCGATGCTGCAGCGGCCGTTCTACGGCAAGGCCCCGACGCTCGACCAGGCGCTCAACTTCGTCGCCTTCTTCGAGCTCGCCGCCAACGAGCTCTGGCTGCCCGCGCTGCTCGGCGCCGTGATCGGCCTGCGCCGGGTGCGCGGCGTCGCGCCGCTCGCGTTCGCCGGGCTGCTCGTCTTCGCGACCGCACCGCTCCTCGGCGTCGCGGTCACGAACTGGCTACTCGGCATGAGGTGGAGCACGGGGTGGGTCCTGACCGGCCCGGGCATCGACGCCGGCCTCCTCGTCCTCGCGCTTCCGGTCGGCTTGCTGGCGTGGTGGCGACTCAAGGCGCTCGCGCGCAGCTACGAGGCCAAGCGCTTCTCCGATGCGCAGCTGCTCGCCCACAGCTGGTGGCTGGTCGTCGTCGCCGGCTACGCGCTGACGATGGTGAGCGTTCACGAGGGAACCGGACCGCTGCTGCAGATCCTCGTCGCCAGCGTCGTCGCCTACTACCTCTTCACGGTCCTCCTCGGCCAGGCGCTCCGCTGGGCCCAGCGCGGCCCGCGGCCGCCGGCGCGAACGCTGCTGCTCCTGCGCGTCTTCGGCGACACCCGCCGCACCGAGGCATTGTTCGAGCGCATCGCGTCGCGCTGGCAGCGCTTCGGGCCGGTGACGATGATCGCCGCGCCCGACGTCGTCGCCGGCACCGTCGACCCGGGCGACGTGCTGCGCTTCGCCGCCGGCAACATCGACGCCTCGTTCGTCACGTCGCAGGACGACCTGACCCGGCGGCTCGCGACCATGGATGCCGGGCCCGACCGCGACGGGCGCTTTCGCATCAACGAGTTCTGCTGCCACGACGACACCTGGCAGGCGACCGTCGTGGCGCTCATCGAGCGCGCCGACTCCGTCGTGATGGACCTGCGCGGCTTCACCGCCCAACGCCACGGCTGCGAGTTCGAGCTGAAGGAGCTCGCGGCACGCCTCGGCGCGGCACGCGGCGTCCTCGTCGTCGACGCCAGCACCGACCGGGCGCTGCTCGCGCGACTCATGCCGGCCGGACAGGCGGCGATGCCGATGGTAGAAGTGCGGCGAGGCGACGGCGCACAGGCCGATGCTGCCTTCGCGGCGCTGCTCGGCGCCGCCGCCTGATCGCGCTCGACCGCCAGGAGAAGCCATGACACCCGCCGCCGACCTCGCCGATTGCAGCGCGCTGACGCTGCTCGCGCTCTACCGCTCGGGCGACGCGTCGCCGGTCGAAGCGACTCGCGCGGTGCTCGACCGCATCGAGCGCTTCAACCCGATCCTGAACGCCTTCTGCCACCTCGCGCCCGACGAGGCGCTCGCCGCCGCCCGAGCGAGCGAGGCGCGCTGGCAGCGAGGTGCGCCGTGCGGCGAGCTCGACGGCGTGCCGGTGTCGGTGAAGGACCTCATCCTGGCGGCCGGCTGGCCGACCCTGCGCGGCTCGCGCACGGTCGACCCGGCCGGGCCGTGGGACGTCGACGCGCCAGCGACGGCGCGTCTGCGCGAAGCCGGCGCGGTGATCCTCGGCAAGACCGCGACGCCCGAGTTCGGCTGCAAGGGCGAGACCAACTCGCCGCTCACCGGCATCACGCGCAACCCGTGGCATCCGGCCAAGACGCCGGGCGGATCGTCGGGCGGCACGGCGGCGGCCGTCGCGGCCGGCATGGGGCCGCTCTCGGTCGGCACCGACGGCGCCGGCAGCGTCCGCATTCCGGCCGCGTTCTGCGGCAACTTCGGCCTCAAGCCGAGCTTCGGCCGCGTCCCGGCGCATCCGCTCTCGCCGATGGGGACCGTGGCGCACCTCGGCCCGCACGCGATGAGCGTCGCCGATGCAGCGCTCATGATGAACGTGCTCAAGCGCCCGGACGCGCGCGACTGGACGTCGCTGCCCTACGACCCGACCGACTACACGATCGGCCTCGACGACGGCATCCGCGGCCTGCGGGTCGCCTTCTCGCCGACGCTCGGCTACGCGACGGTCGATCCCGAGGTCGCCTCGGCGGTCGCCGCCGCCGTCGCGCAACTGCAGTCGCTCGGCGCGCACGTCGAGGCGGTCGATCCCGGCATCGACGATCCGCTCGAGATCACGACCGGCTTGTGGTTCGCCGGCACGCACGCCATCTGGAGCGGCCTGACGCCGGCCCAGCAGGCGGTCACCGACCCGGATTTCCGCGCCGAGGCCGAACTCGGCGCCCGGCTCGGCGCGCTCGACCTGCACAAGCTGACCCTGCGACGCGGCGCGCTCGGCGCGCACCTGCGCCAGTTCATGACGCGCTGGGACCTGATCGCGACGCCGGCCGTCGCCGTTCCCGCGTTCGACGCGCGGCCGGCGGGCCACTCGCCGATGACGCCGCAAGCGATGCTCGCCTGGACGCCGTTCAGCTATCCGTTCAACCTGAGCCAGCAGCCCGCGTGCACGATCCCGTGCGGCCTGACCCGGAGCGGGCTGCCGATCGGGCTGCAGCTCGTCGGCCCGATGTTCGGCGACGCGCTCGTGCTGCGCGCGGCGCGCGCGTACGAGAGCGCGCGACCGATTGCCCGCCCCCGGCTCGACGCGCTGCGCGCCGCGTGAGGTCGCATCCCGGCGGGAAGCGCGGTCGCGGTAGGCCCTGACTCAGGCGCGGATCGCCAGCGCGACCTCGCGCGCGAGGAAGTCGTAGACCGTCCGCACGATCGGGCTCGAGCGGATCTCGCGGTGGACCGCGAGCCAGCACGGCAGCGCGCCGACCGCCAGCGTCGGCAGCACCGCGACCACGCCCGGCCAGTGGTCGAGGTTGTAGCGGGCGACGAAGCCGATGCCGGCGCCTTCGGCGACGAGGCGGCCGTACACGACCTGGTCGTCGGTGCGCAGGGCGAAGTCGCCGCGCGACAGCACCAGGCCCATCCGGGCCGCGCCGCGGATGATCGTGTCGTCGCGGTCGTAGCCGATCAGGCGATGCGCGGCGAGGTCCTGCGGCGTCCGCAGCGGCGGCGCCTTGGCGAGGTAGCTCCTGTGCGCGGCGGCGACGATCGCGATCTCGCCGAGCTTTCTCGCGATCAGCGACTGCTGCGCCGGGCGCACCATGCGAACGGCGATGTCGGCTTCGCGGCGGAGCAGGTTGGTGAGCTCGTTCGAGGCGACGAGCTCGACCTCGATCTCGGGATGCGCGCGCTGCAGGCGCGCGAGCACCGCCGGCAGCAGCCAGGTCGCCGCGACCTCGCTGGTCGTCACCCGGACCACGCCGCGCGTCAGCGAGCGCGCAGTCGCGAGCCCCCGCGCCACCTCGCGGGCCGCGTCCTGCATGCGGCGTGCGGCATCGACGATGGCCAGCGCCGCGGCGGTCGCGACCACGCCGCGGCCGGTGCGCTCGAAGAGCGGCGCGCCGAGCTGCGCCTCGAGCTCGGCGACGTGGCGGCTGAGCGTCGGCTGGCGGGCGCCGCTGCGCTTGGCCGCCGAGCTGACGCTGCCCGCGTCGAGGACCGCCAGGAAGCTGCGCACGAGCGTCCAGTCGAAGTCGTCGAGCGCCGCCATGCCGAAGTGTATGGCTCGAATGCGCAAAGAGGCATATGCAGGCGGCTCGCGCGCGGCCACACTGGGCATCGACCACCTTCTCCTCGGGAGCACTTCATGACGATTCCATTTCAGCGCCCGTCCCGCCACGCCCGCACGGTTCTCGTCCTCGGCGCCAACGGCCGGCTCGGCCTCGCCGCGGCGCAGGCGTTCGCCGCCGCCGGCTGGCACGTTCTCGCCCACGTCCGCAGGGACGCCGCCGCTGGGATGCCGGCGCGGGCCGAGCTCGTGCGTGCGCCGCTCGCGCAGCTCGGCGACGCCCTCCGCGGCCGCCCGGACCCCGACGTCGTCGTTCACGGCATCAATCCCGTCTACACGCGCTGGGACGAGGAAGCGCTGCCGGCGGCGCGGGCCGGCATGGACCTCGCCGAGCACTTCGGCGCGCGCTTCATGCTGCCCGGCAACGTCTACAACTACGGCGAATCCATGCCGGCCCGGCTCGACGAGGGCACGCCGCAGCGACCGACGACCGCCAAGGGGCGCATCCGTGCCGCGATCGAGAGCGAGCTCGAGCGGCGTGCGGCCGCAGGGCGGCTGCGCTCGACCGTGATCACCGCCGGCGACTTCTTCGGCCATGGCCGCGGCAGCTGGTTCGACGCCGTCGTCGTCAAGTCGATCGCCAAAGGCACGATCGCCTACCCGGGCGATCCGGCGCTGGTGCACGCGTGGGCGTACGTGCCCGATCTGGCCCGGGCGTTCGTCGCCGTCGCGGCGCTCGACGACCTCGCGCCGTTCGAGCGCTTCACGTTCGCCGGCCACTCGGTCACCGGGAACGAGCTTCTCGGCGCGCTCGAGCGTGCCGCCGCCTCGCTCGGGCTGGCGCCGGCACGCGGCTGGCGCCGCGCCGGCATGCCGTGGCCGCTGATCCGCGCCCTCGGCGTCGTCGTACCGCTCTGGCGCGAGCTGGCGCGGATGTCCTACCTCTGGCGCGTGCCGCACGCGCTCGTCGGCACGAAGCTCGCCGAGCGGTGCCCCGCGCTGGCCTCGACGCCCCTGGCCGCTGCGCTGGCCGACAGCCTGGCCGGCCTCGGCCTGGCCGCCGGCGAGGCGGCGGCACCGGCCCGCGCCACCGGCTGAACCCAGCCTTCGCGGGGGCAGGGGGCACGTCGTATGCTCCCCGGCCAGGCGTCCCCCCCCCCAGCTTTCCAGCTCGCGCCCCCGGGCGCGACGCCCAGCGATGGCCCAAGAGAGATGGCGATGACCCCTGCGGACGTGGAGCGCGTCTTCGGTCGAAGCCGCCTGCAGATCCCCACCGGTCGCCACGTCGAGGTCTTCCGCGAGGTGGCCCGCTCCGGCGAGGAGCGGCGCTACACCAAGCGCTTCCTCCAGACCGAGAGCGTCGACTTCCGTCCCTGGACGGAGCGGGAATACCGCGTCCTCGTGCGCCTCGGCCGCCTGCAGGGGGCGCCCGTCGCCAAGGCGCTCGAGCTGCTGCCCGCCGACGCGAGCGGCGGGCCGCGCCTGCAGACCCGCGATGCCGGCGCCACGCTCGACCAGTGGGCGACGCTCGTGCCGCTGCGCCGCGGCGAGACGACGCTGCGCAACGTCTTCGACGATTGCGCCAACTGGTGGGCGCTGGCGCGCCAGTGCATGGTCTCGCTCGATGCGCTCCACGCGCTCGGCTTCGTCCACCTCGACCTCAAGCCCGACAACGTCTGCATCCCGTGGGCGCCGGCCGGGGCCGGCCGGCCGCTGCCCGGCCAGCCGCTCGCGCCGCGGGTGAAGGCACTGGCCCTGATCGACGTCGCCTTCTCCCTCGTCTCCGAGGTCGATCTGCCGGGGCCGCTGCCGCTGCTTCGGCAACCGGACTACGAGTACCAGTCGCCGCGCCTGCTCCACGCGCTCGAGGAGGGCCGGCGGGGCAGCCTGGCGGCGACGCGGGCGCTCGACTGGCGCTGCGACTTCTACAGCCTGGCGGCGCTGCTGTGGCGCTACCTGCCGGAGGTCGACGACGCGCCAGGCTCGGGCTGGACCGGCGAGCGCCACGCCGAGGCGCAGGAGTTCGTGCAGCAGCTGCTCGACGTCCACAACGCGCCGCCGACGACCCACTGGCCGCACCGCCACCTGATCGGACTGGCGACGTTGCGACTCCGCGATCCCGACCTGCAGGCGGCGCTGCAGGCCGGCTGCACGTTCGACCCCGAGCGCGAGCTTCCCCTCGATGCCGAGCCGACGCCACCGACGCGCATCGCCGACTACGTGCCGCGCAAGGCGGAAGCCGGACCGACGAGCGCCGGCGAAGGCGAGCGAGGGATTTCGTCACCCATGCCGCTCGGCGAGGCACGCCGCGAGCCGACGGTCGGGCCCATCCCTGCGGCCGCCGTCGCCGCGGCCCCCGTCCCTGCCGCGCCCGTCCCTGCCGCGCCCGTCTTTGCCGCGCCCGCTGCTGCGCGCGAAGCGCGCCACGAGCCCACGCTCGACGTCCCCGCGCCCGCGAGCGGCTCGCCGCGCGAGGCGGCGCCGACGCCGCGCACGGTGCCGCCGCCGGGCGCGGGCGCCGCTGCGGTGGCGGCCATCTACTCCGGGCCCGGCGATCTCGACGAGGCGACCGAGCC